>DATLKS010000733.1:0-1732 GCA_035538255.1 Terriglobales bacterium | reverse complement strand
CGCGTGGGCGCGCATGTCGTGCTCGACACTTTTCAGTCGCTCGGAACTGTGCCCGTAGACGTCCGCGCCCTGAATGTCGATTTCGCATGCGGCGGCGTATTGAAATGGCTTTGCGGTGGACCGGGCACCGCTTATCTTTATGTTCGTCCCGATCTGGGGCGCAAGCTGGAGCCGCGCTTTACTGGCTGGGTGGCGCACGAAAAGCCATTCCATTTCGAGATCGGCCAAATCCGCTACGCAGACCCTCCATATAAATTTATGAACGGAACGCCGAACGTGCCGGCGTTGTACGCCGCGCGTCCTGGGCTGAAGATTATTTCCGAAGCCGGTTTGGGCGAGATTCGGGAGAAATCCAAACGGCAGGTGGCGAAGTTAATCGAACTCGCCGATGCTCGCGGATGGAGAGTGAATACCCCGCGCGATCCTGAAAAGCGCGGCGGGACCGTCTCTATCGACATGCCAAATTCAAAGGAAGTCTGTGCCGAGCTGCTGAAACGGGACGTACTCGTAGATTGGCGTCCCAAAGCGGGAGTAAGAATGTCACCGCATTTCTACACTGACGATCGAGAGCTCGAGATCGCGATCAACACGGTAGAAGAAATTCTCAGCGCGTTGGTGGTGGCAGACTGAAGGTTTGCTCTGATGGGATGGAGAAGGCGAAACTACCGCTCTCTTATTATTTCTCCTATCGAGGCAATCTCGCCCTTAACTTCCAAACTACGAAGTCGTGAGATCGCGTCGCCGACCCTCCCGGATTGAAACAAACGAATGCCGGCAATGCCGCCCGCTCCAGCTTCGATACACTCGGCCGCATTGGCAGCGTTCACTCCGCCTAGCGCGAGGACCGGCATGGCTGGCTTCGCCGTCCGGCGATGTCGACATACATCGCGCAATGCAGCAAGTCCCGCGGGAGCCAGCTGCCCTGACTTCTCGAACACTGAGCCGAAGACCGCGAAGTCCGCGCCTTGACCTTCTGCCAGTTCGATTTCGGAAGGGTTATGACATGAGATTCCGATCAGCGGGCGAGCGATTCCCGCGTGCATGAAAACCGAACGCGCATCTGCAGGCGAGATGTCGTCGGCGCGCAGATGCACACCATCGGCGCCGCAAGCGATAGCGACATCACTGCGCGAGTTGATCAGCAGGCGCGTGGACGCGTTCGCTCGCCGCACGATCTCAACCGCGCGAGTTCCCAGCTCAGCGAGATCGCGTGCGGAGAGATCCTTTTCCCGAATTTGAATCGCGTCAATTCCTGCCTCGGCCGCAACCTGAATGCGATCCAGCAGCATGCGCCGGGCGTCTTCGTCATTGTGCGAGAGTTGTTTGCGATCAGTGATGTAGTAAAGGAACACTCGCTGGGAATTATCGCAAACGTAGCGCCGATCACGTTTAGATCATGCAACGCAGCCGTGCCTCCAAGCCTCTTTCTTCGTATGACTGCCGGAGAACTGGGCGTTCAGATCATCGAGCTGCTGCTGATTTCACTTCCGATCGCGAGTATCAGCTGGACGATTACCCATGAAGAAGTGTTTCGCGGGCTGCGGGAGTTTTGTCAGCGCTGCAGCCGGGAGGCTCCGCACCTACTCATGCGCAAATTCTTTTATCTCTTCACCTGCGAGTACTGTTTCAGCCATTGGGTGGCCGCCTTCTTTCTGCTGATTACTCGCTACCAACTGATCTTTCATGACTGGCGCGGATATCTGCTCGGGCTCTTTGCCCTGGTTTGGATGGC
>DATLKS010000732.1:0-3102 GCA_035538255.1 Terriglobales bacterium | reverse complement strand
AGCTCGGGCCTTCCCACTGTCTCTATCGCGGGATACACCGGCTTCGGCGGGAGTTCGTTCCTGCCCCTTATCGATCTCGACAACGTCTACCAACTCACTGGAGCCGTGACCCACGTGCGCGATCAGCACACGTTCAAGTTTGGCTCGGTTGTAATGCGCCGCTATATCTACAACCAGCAGAGTCCTGCCGGCGCCGGGAGCTTCTCGTTTGCCACAACACCATCGTCATTCGCCCTCGCCAATTTCCTGGCTGGAAACGTCTTTCAAATAACGCGCCAGTTGCAACTTTTTCCGCGTTATCTCAGCGACTGGGAACCGAGCTTCTACGCGCAGGATGATTGGCGCGTGAAGCGCTGGCTGACGCTGAACCTGGGAGTGCGATACGACATCATTACTCCTGTGTCGGAAAAGTACGGACACATCTCCCACTTTGATCCAGGTTGCGCCTGCATCGTGGTGGCTGACCAGAACGGCGCGTCGTCCACCGCTAATATCGAGACGGACTATCGCTCGATTGCGCCCCGATTCGGCTTCGCCGCATCGCTTGGCCATGGCACAGTTCTGCGCGGCGGATATGGGCTGGTCTACTTCCGCGACAACACGGGACCGTCAGTTCCATTCGCCGATCCACCGTTCACGACCACGTATGCTCCTAATCCGCTGACAGTTCCATGGTCTGCACCCCTGCCAATTCCGACGTCGCAGTCCATCACCAATCTCACAGGCGGACTACGCGGAATGCAATTGACCTATAGAAACTCTTATGTCCAGCAGCTCAACTTCAACATGGAGCACTCGTTTGGCGGGACAGTGATGATGATCGGTTATGTGGGGTCATTGGGAAGGCACCTGCGCATCACGCCGGATGTGAATCTGGCACCGCCTTCTTCTGTGAGCTTCGTGACACGCCGGCCGTTCTATTCACTGTATCCAAACGTGACCTCGATTTTCAACCTCATGTTTGAGGGCTACAACAACTACAACGGCCTGCAGACTTCGGTACAGCGGCGGCTCTCACATGGCTTTATGGCCGCGGCGAATTACACGTGGAGTCACGCCATCGGCGATACGCAAGGCTTCTCGGCGGGGGGGTTGTACACCAGCGCCGTTCCGTCGCAGACGGCAATTCTTGAACGCGGCAACAGTGAATTGGATATGCGCCAGCGCTTTACTCTCATGCTCAACTATCAACTTCCCTTCGGAGCCAATCTGCATGGCTGGGCGGGAGCCGTTGGCAAGGGCTGGCAATTCAATGCCATCGATGTTTGGGAGACGGGATTCCCATTCTCGGTCGTCAACGCGAGTCCAAAGAGCAACACCGGCGTGGGCAGCGATCGTCCCAACCAGCTCGGCAATGCCAATCTGGACAATCCCAGCATCTCGCGTTGGTTCGATACATCGATGTTCCAGGCGCAAACTGTGGGAACAATAGGATCCGAAAGACGTAACGGGCTGTACGGTCCGCATTTCCGCCACTTCGATTTATCGCTATTCAAGGATTTTCGTCTCACCGAGCGGGCAGTTCTGCAGGCGCGCGCTGAATCGTTCAATTTGACGAACACGCCGAACTTTTCCTTGCCGGCGGCAAGTGTCGGAGCCGGAGGTTTTGGAACCATCAGCAGCACGAGAATCGGCAGCACGCCGCGTCAGCTTCAATTCGCGCTGCGACTAACATTCTGATCGAGCACTGCCCGGATACCGACGCAGTGCTACGCGAGTGCAGAATAGCGGCCATAATCGCATCGAGCGGCTTTCGATACGTTAACGAATTGATCGTCGCTGCAATCAAGCAGGCTCAGGTCAGTACGTCCGGAGTCGTAAAACGGCCGGCTACGAAAATCCAATATGTAATTGCGACATCCAATTTTTGTTCCCGCCTTCGTGATTCCCCCTACATTTGACTTTCGTAATTCGAGAGTGGTATCTACTGTGGCTCGGAATTTAGTTTGAGGGGCGAACAACGTCTAAAGCGATTTAGACGCGCCTCTCAGTAGTGCCATGTTTGCGCTGACTTTCTCGGACTAAAGCGCCGATCCACACCACGCCGTGGACTAGGAGGCCCTGTATGCCAGCATTGGTTAGGACGCAAGGCTCGCATCATCTTCACATCTCCAGCAATTCTCTAATTTCCCAGTTGCGTAACGTGGCGTTGCTCGCGGTCTACATTTTGATCACAAGTGCGGCCTTCGCTGAGACCGTGGTGCAGAACGACTTTGAAGACGGTACCCTGCAGGGCTGGATCTCGCGCGGAACTGCGATCCTGACGAATACTACCGAAGCCGCTCATGGCGGCGCGCATAGTCTGAAAACCACGAATCGGACAGCGCCCTGGAACGGTCCGAGTTTGAACCTGACTAGTTCCTTGAAAAGCGGGAATATTTATCAGGTCACGGCATGGGTGCGCCTGGTTGCCGGGCAGTCGGCGGACACGCTCGCCATCACGGTCCAGCGCACCGACAACGGAACCAATTTCGATCGCGTCGCCACCAGTGCAACCGCTGGAGTGACGGACAGCAATTGGGTGATGCTTCAGGGAACGTACAGCTTTGCGGGTAATCCGACCGGCCTGCTGCTTTACATCGAGTCCGCCGGGTCCACGACGCAGTACTACGTCGACGACTTCAGCGTCGTTCAGGTTCCCGCAGCGGGATGCAGCGATCCTCCCGACAACTCCGGGTTTTCAAATAATTTCGAAGACGGCACAGCTCAGGGCTGGGTTTCGCGTGGAGGCGGAGCGCCGGTTGTCGTGACGCCCACAATGGTTGACGCGCACACGGGAAACTGGAGCGTCCTTGTCACGGGCCGCACAGCAACCTGGAACGGCCCAACGCACAACATCACTGGGAAGATGTGCAACGGCTCGCAATATTGGCTGGAAGCCTGGGTGAAGATGGCGCCGGGCCAACCCACTACCACGATGAACATGAGCCTTCAGTACACCGATCTTGCCGGTGCAGTTCATTATCCGCCAGTTGTCACCGCCACGGTCACCTCCGGGGCGTGGGTGCGTCTGAAGGCCAAACCATATACATTTTCGGGTTCCTATACCAATCTGCAGATCTACATCCAATCCTATAACAATCCTACGGCGTCCTTTTATAT
>DATLKS010000731.1:0-2228 GCA_035538255.1 Terriglobales bacterium | reverse complement strand
GAATAGCGGAAAGAAAATGAAGGTGCCGACAAGGGACACGGGGACGGCAAGCAACGGAATCAGCGTTGCGCGCCAGCCTTGCAGGAACACGAAAACGACGATGAGCACCAGAACAATGGCGATGACCAGCGCCAGAACGATCTCCTTCATGCCTTCGTTGACGGCCTGTGTCGTGTCCAGCGAGACCACATAGTCCATGTCCTCTGGCAGCCGGCCTTTTACTTCTGTCATGAGTTTCCTGATGTCGTTTGCTGCTTGTACGGCATTTGAACCGGGCAGCTGATACGCCGCGATGATGGCCGCTTCTTTCCCATCCAGCCGGCTCACCATGTTGTAGGCCTGCGCGCCAAGCTCCACTCGCGCAACATCCTTCAATCGAACCACGGCTCCGCCTGCGGATTCTCGGATAACGATCTCTCCGAACTCTTCGGGAGAGGTCATGCGGCCTTGCGCCTGCACCGAGTAGGTGAACTGTTGGCCCTTCGGAACCGGCTCACTGCCCACTTGCCCAGCAGGGTTGACGCTGTTTTGTGACTGGATGGCTGAGACAATCTCGGGAACCGTGATGGCCATTTTCGCGAGCCGGTCCGGCTTCACCCACAACCGCATCGCGTATTGGCCTGCACCGAAAATCTGAACACTGCCGATGCCATAAGAACGGTTGATTTGGTCCGACAGATTGATGTACGCGTAGTTGGCAAGAAAGCGCGCATCATAGGTGCCGTTTGGCGAATAGAGTGTGACCAGCATCAGCGGAGCGGTCACGCTTTTTTGCACGGTGACGCCATAGTTCGTGACATCAGCCGGCAACTGAGGCGCGGCCTGCGTTTGTCGCATTTGCGTCAACATCAGATCGGTATTCGGATCGGTCTTTACGTCGTAGTCCACAATCAGGCGCATTAGCCCGTCAGCCGTCGAGTTCAGCGAATACATGTAATTCATATTGTCGACCCCGCTCATTTGCTGTTCGATCGGCGTCGCGACAGACTGCTCGATGGTCTTCGCATCCGCGCCCACATAGGTTGCGAGGACTTGAACTTCTGGCGGAACGATGTTCGGAAACTGGGCCACCGGAAGCGCGGCGATCGTTACCGCTCCCACGATCACCATGAGGATTGAGACGACCATGGCCACAATAGGCCGATTGATGAAGAACTTGGACACTGGTCAATCGCCTTTCGCTGGTGCGGCCTGTTTGATTTTCACGCTTGAACCGTTTTGTACTTTTTGCAGTCCTTCCACGATCACCAGTTCTCCCGGTTTGACGCCACTCTCGACGATCCACAGCGGGCCGACACGATCCCCGACTCTTACCGCGCGGATGCTCACCTTGTTGTCAGCGCCTACCACCTCCAACTGATAGGTTCCTTGCAGTTCGGTCACGGCTTTCTGAGGCACGAGAAGCGCGCCGTTCCTCACCTCTGGCGCCGCCCGCAATCTGCCGAACTGACCGGGGCGCAGTGCATTTTTGGGATTGGGAAATGAGCAAACGATCTGAATGCTGCCTGTTGCTGTATCCACCTGGCGGTTGGTGAGCAGGGCAAAACCTTTATGGGGATAGG
This sequence comes from Terriglobales bacterium, assembly GCA_035538255.1. Classification (GTDB taxonomy): domain Bacteria; phylum Acidobacteriota; class Terriglobia; order Terriglobales; family Acidobacteriaceae; genus Gp1-AA112. The sequence goes on along the minus strand of DATLKS010000731.1, from coordinate 666 downwards.
TCGATCCGTCAGCAAGGACCAGATCAAACGGTGGCCCGCCAGAGGGAATTTCCTTTTGCGTCTGGGCGTTAATGCGGTCGGCGTAGTGGATGTACTCTTGTTCGCTGATCGAGAAATACGCCTTGATCGGATTCACCTGCGAAACCGTGGTCAGAACCGTTGTCGGATTGACGAGATTTCCGATCTGTACCTGGGCGATTCCCGCGACGCCGTCGACCAAGGATTTGACGTCGGTGAATTCCAGGTTCAGCCGGGCCTGCTCGACTAGAGCCTCGGCTGCCTTGACCGCCGCCTGAGCGGCCTGCTCCGCCTGTACGTCGTTGTCCAACTGGCTCTGCGCAATCGCCCGTTCTTTGGCCAGCGGAGTATCCCGGTTCACATCCATTCCGGTTTTGCCAAGTTGTGCTCGAGCTTGTGCCAGCTGCGCTTTCGCTTGATCGAGCAACGCTTGCAACGGACGCGGATCAATTTGAAAGAGAATCTGACCCTTGCGCACAAACGAACCTTCTTTGTACGTTTGCTTGATGACGTATCCCGCCACCTGGGGCTGAATCTGCGCGTTTATGTAGCCATCAAGCGTCGCCACCCACTCGCTGAAGATCGGAACGTCTTTCTGAACAACGCTGGCAACTTCAACCTCGGGGCTCGGAACGGATGGTGCCACTT
>DATLKS010000730.1:0-5678 GCA_035538255.1 Terriglobales bacterium | reverse complement strand
CTGACCAAGAAGTTGTTCGCGGCCGGATTGGGAATGGTCTGCATCAGCAATCAGGCCCGCATATGACACAGCTCGACCGTGCCCGGTCTGGGCACGACATTCGGACGCGGCGGCGCCACCATGGCGTTACCCGATCTAATGAATGCAGACACCATTCTGATCATGGGTTCAAACATGGCCGAGAATCACCCGGTTGGTTTTCAGTGGGTGATCGAAGCCAAGGAGCGTGGGACGAAGGTCATTCACGTTGATCCGCGTTTCAGCCGCACCTCTGCGATGTCTGACATCTGGGCTCCGTTGCGTGCGGGTTCCGATATTGTGTTTGTTGGAGGCCTGATCAACTACGTTCTCCAAAACGGGAAAGAGTTCCGCGAATATGTCGTGAGTTATACAAATGCTTCGGTGATCATCGGCGAAGATTTTCGCGACACCGAAGATCTCGATGGACTCTTCTCTGGCTGGGATCCGGAACGTCGGATCTACGACCCGAAGAGTTGGGCTTATGCAGGTGCTAAGCACGATGTCTCTGGCGAGGAACACTTTGCCAGCTGTGGTCACGCAAAGGAACAGGGACGCATGGCTGGTGTTGATTTCAGTTCGTTGCAGCACGATGACACGCTGCAACATCCGCGCTGCGTGTACCAGATCCTCAAGCGCCACTTCGCGCGGTACACGCCACAGATGGTGGAGCGAGCATGCGGCGTCGCGCAGGATAAGTTCTTGCAAATCGCAGAGACGTTTTGTGGTGCTTCCGGTCCGGAAAAGACTGCAGCAATTTGCTATGCGGTCGGATGGACCCAACACTCGAATGGTGTCCAGATCATCCGTACTGCCGCGATCCTGCAACTTCTACTCGGGAACATCGGACGTCCTGGAGGCGGAATTCTCGCGCTGCGTGGTCATGCTTCGATTCAGGGTTCCACTGACATTCCTACGCTTTATGACATCCTCCCTGGCTATCTTCCAATGCCAAAGTTTGGCTTGGATGCACATGATCTCGCGCAATACCTTGAGAAGCACAAAGACAAGACTGGCGAGTGGTGGAACATCGACAAATACATCGTCAGCTTGCTCAAAGCGTACTACGGACAAGCAGCAACGAAAGAAAATGAGTTTGGCTTTAACTGGCTGCCGCGAGTCACAGGCGACCATTCTCATCAGGGCTACTTTCTAGACATGATGGACGGCAAGATGGAGGGGCTCTTCGTCATGGGCCAGAATCCGGCGACCGCCGGTCCCCATGCCCGGCTCGAGCGCAAGGCGCTCGCCCGGCTGAAGTGGCTGGTTGTGCGGGATCTCGTGGAATTGGAGTCAGCATCTTTTTGGTATGACTCTCCTGAAATAGAACGTGGCGAGCTTCGTACGGAAGAAATCGGCACCGAGGTTTTCCTGCTTCCTGCTGCGGGCCATGCGGGAAAGGACGGCTGCTTCACCAACACGCAGCGGCTGGTGCAGTGGCATGAAAAGGCGGTCGATCCTCCGGGCGATGCGCGCGGCGAAGTCTGGTTCATGTATCATCTCGGACGCCGCCTGAAAGCGAAGGCCAAGGTTGATCCACGGCCACGCAATGCTGGACTAAACGCACTCACTTGGGACTACACACTCGAAGGCGCGATCCAGGAGCCAAGCGTCCGGGAGGTCCTGCAAGAGATCAACGGCCGCACCATTGCAGATGGCAAGCTTGTTAAAGGCTTCACCGAGCTAGTGGCGGACGGCTCAACAGACTGCGGCTGTTGGATATATTCGGGAATATTTCCTGCCACTGATAAGAACATTGCCAACAGTCGCAACTCACGTGACTTCTATGGGCATGGCTGGGCATTCTCCTGGCCCGCGGATCGCCGCATCCTTTATAACCGCGCATCCGCGCGCCCTGACGGTCGGCCGTGGAGCGAACGAAAAAAGCTGGTCTGGTGGGACGAGCGAGAAAAGAAGTGGACCGGTCTAGACGTTCCAGATTTCACCGCGAGCAAACCCCCAGATTACAGACCGCCCGTGGGCGCCGAAGGTGATGCTGCGCTTGCCGGCGATCGTCCCTTCATTCTTCATCCCGACGGGCTCGGTTGGATTTGGGTGCCGGTTGGTTTGGCAGATGGTCCACTGCCGGCGCATTACGAGCCGCTGGAGTCGCCGGCACGGAATCTGCTTTATCCGAAGCAGCAGTCCAATCCTCCGGCTATGCCGAAGGTGCGTCCTGATAACCAGTATGCGAAGTCGCCAGACGATCGCTTCCCGTATGTGTTCTCTACCTACCGTCTGACCGAGCACCATACGTCGGGAGCGATGTCGCGGACGCTTCCACACCTGGCAGAACTTCAACCGGAGTTTTTCTGTGAGATATCACCCGAGCTTGCTGCCGAACGCGGAATCGATAACGGGGGATGGGTGACGATTATTGGGATGCGCGGCATCGTTGAGGCGCGTGCCCTCGTCACTCGACGCATGAAGCCGTTGGTAATCGATGGCAAGACTGTGCATCAGGTCGGCTTGCCCTATCACTGGGGCTACCGAGGACTGGTTAAGGGCGACCCAGCCAACGATCTCCTTCCCATTTCGGAAGAGCCGAATACTCGGATTATGGAAAGCAAAGGATTAATGTGCAACGTCGTAGCAGGACGCCGTGGGCAAGGGAAGAAAGCGCTGCAACAACTAGAGGCGCAGATTCGAGGGCAGTCGTGGCAGTAAGCGCATTTCTCACCGATGCGACGGTCTGCATCGGATGCAAAGCTTGCGAGGTGGCCTGTAAAGAATGGAATCACATTCCGGCTGACGGCTTCACCTTCACCGGCAATTCTTACGACAACACCAACGCTCTCGGCGCCTCTACTTGGCGCCATGTTATGTTTCTCGAGCAGCCAACTGTCTCGGGGCCGCAGATCACTGTCACAGACGATCCCTTCCGATGGGTCTTTCTTTCCGACGTTTGTAAACATTGCGGGAATGCTGGATGCCTCGAAGCCTGTCCCACAGGCGCGATCGTTCGCACTGAGATTGGATCCGTGTTTGTGCAGCCGGATGTCTGCAATGGGTGTGGTTATTGCGTGGTTTCTTGTCCGTTTGGAGTTGTCGACAAGAATCATGAGGTGGGAACAGCTTTCAAGTGCACCTTTTGCTATGACCGCCAACGTGAAGGACTGATGCCTGCTTGTGCAAAGGCTTGCCCAACACAGTCGATTCGGTTTGGCGAACTCAGCGAGTTGCGGCAGCAAGCGCACATGCGCGTCACGCAATTGCAACAACGCGGATACAGCGATGCACGAATCTACGATCCGGAAGAAACAAGCGTTGCTGGCACCCATGCAATGTTCGTGATCCTTGGCGAGCCGGAGGCCTACAATTTTCCGCCTGCTCCCGAAGTACCGACGATTCATCTGGCATCAGCCTGGAGTGCTGCAGTGATTTCCGCTCTTGCTGTCCTGCTGGTGGTCTGCGTAGCTTTCGGAATGTAGCCGCCATTGAACAGTTCTTGCGCTTACCTAAGAAGGTTGTTTGATCATGGCTGAACCAATGCACATCACCGAAGAACGTCTGGATGCGATAAGGGAAGAAGCAGCTCGCAACGGAACTGTCCAGCATCCTGGCCTGGTCCCGCTTGCCAGTCCTTTCCCAAAACCGGCTGCAGCGACAAGTTATCACGGTAACCCAGTGCTGAAGCCGCCAACATGGACCTGGCAAATTCCTTTGTACTTCTTCGTAGGTGGTGTCGCAGGCACGTCCGCGTTGATCGCTCTGGTTGCGCACCTGTTTAGGAATCCGGAACTGGTGCGCGCTGCCCTGTGGGTAGCATTTATAGGAGCGCTGACCTCCCCCCCTTTACTCATCGCGGATTTGGGCCGCCCTACCAGGTTTCTGAACATGTTGCGTGTGTTCAAGCTGCGGTCAGCTATGTCGGTAGGCGCGTGGACGCTCGTTGGATTCTCATCCGCAATAGGGGTGGCGGTCGTTTGCCACGAATTGGCGTTGGCGGGATACGGGAATACCTGGCTGCTTGCGCTCGAATGGATAACCGAAATCCTTGCGGCATTCAGCGGATTGATACTCGCCAGTTACACTTCCGTCCTTCTGGGCGTAAGCGCAATTCCAGTTTGGTCTGAGAATCGTACTCTTGTGCCGGCAGTGTTCCTCGCAGGCGGGCTCGGCTCGGCCGCGGCGGTACTGGACCTTCTCGGGTTCTTAGTTCCCGCCACTCAATTCATCGGAACTGTCGCGAGCACGGTCGAGACGATCATCGCGATCCTGATCGAACTTCGCAACCGACATGTCGACACGCCATTGCGAGAGGGAGCCGTTGGTTGGCTGGCGCGTGCGGGCGGGATTCTGGCAGGACCTGTGTCCTTGTTGCTCAGGATTTTCTGGGGCCATAACCCGGCGCTTCGCTACTTAGCCGCTCTATGTTTTGTTGCCGGAGCTCTGATCACACGTTATGCCTGGATCGCAGCTGGGCGGGTCTCTTCGCGCGATCCGCAAGCGCTTTTCCGAATCCAGCAGCGTGGCAACAAAGGAATCGCAGCCGCCCGAGATTGAGGCTAGTCAGAATTCGAGTCTCTGCCGCGATGTCATGAGCTTCGACGTGCCAGTCATGATGCGCGCGATGCGCAACGATGTTCGTGAAGCGCAGAAACTGAACAAGCGAAGTAGGCTTGATAGCCGTCTCCGTCTTCTTACTCCAGTTGTGAATGATGGACTCTTCTTTGCTTCGTCAGCAGATGAAAATCCTGTCGCGATAATGGACCGCCCTATCAGGAAGCCCCGGAGTACCTGCTCATCGCGGTAAGCAATTACGAGACGCTCAATGTTATTGTCGTTTTCCCGAATCTGTATCACTGCGTACCGCATGCCAAGAACCCGCCTAAAGTAGTTACATCACCATCAGTCAGTGGTGCCGACCATTGGTTTGCTTGAACCAGGAGCACGGCTTGTGCCAAACAAGGTATCGCTTTGTCCCGTCTTCGATTACTGTGCTGTTTCTCCTATACGTCCGAGGCGTTAGGAAATAACAGCTGACCGCGCACCGACGGTCCACGTCAGTCTTTGGACACTTCTGCCAGGCAGCTCTGTGGAAATGAATTGCAGTAATTCAGCTTGCGAGGTGCAAAGCCATTTGTGGTGCATGGCATCGAGATTGCTATCTCGGAAGGATGACAGAAAGGATTTGCGCACGCTGACCACAGTGCGTGCGATCTCCTTTTTCGTTTTCCGCCATCAGGATCGCTACACACGAAAACGCTTTTAGCAGTACTTTTCGCACCTTGAATATGATAAGAAGTCACGACAGCGCCACATCGGCATTCCCACGATGGATCCGCGCAATGTTATCCATAGTTGGGCTTCTTAGTTCATGTCTTGCACAATCTGTACCTGGAAGTCCCACAAACATATTTGCACCTGCCTCCACGCCCGCGGATTCTATCTTTCACCTTTCTCGTTTGGTGCTTGGAATCACAGCGGGAATCTTCATTATCGTTTTCAGTTTGCTGGTGTATGTCGTGGCGAGGTTTCGGTCGCGGGAAAACATCCAAGTTCTTGAACCGGCTCAGGTTTACGGGAGCAATCGCGTCGAACTTGCGTGGACAGTGGTTCCGTGCCTGATCGTCATCGTTCTGTTTCTGGCGACGGCGCGGGTAGTCCATGGTATTCAGGATGCACGTCGCCCGCCCGGCACAATCGAGGTTACAGTT
>DATLKS010000729.1:0-1643 GCA_035538255.1 Terriglobales bacterium | reverse complement strand
CGTCCGGGCCGCACTGACTTCTGGCGCGGGCCTGGAAAAGCTGCGACAGATCATTGCCAATCAAGGTGGCGATTCAAGAGTTGTAGACGACTATTCGCGGCTGCCGGCGGCTCCCGATCGAAGGAATCTGGCAGAGTCGTTTCCATGCCCGGTGTTTCTTGCCCTCCGCTAACAGCTCCCGCCGCACTTGCTGACGCACCGTCCGCAGCGCATCGAGTTGTTGGTAGTAAAACTCGGCCCGCCGGCGCACTCCCGGTTCACCGATCTTCCCGAGCCACTCGGCACGATGGCGCGGTGCATAGACCTGCTTGCCGGTACAAGGAATGGCCCAACTGCGATAGATGGCCTTCACCCGCGTCATGACCCGAGTGAGATCTTTGGTGACGGTGAGGTAACTGCGCACCAGTTCCTTCAGGCTTCGCAGGCCGTGTTCCCCGTGATAGACCGGGCTGAGATGATTGAGGCGTAGCAGCTCGGCCAACCGGCGCGCGTCGATCTTGTCATTCTGGTTGCCTTCCCTCATGGAGGCATTCTTTCGTGGATCGCACACCAGAAGTTTCGTCACGCGCGGTTTCAGCAAGTCGTACAACCAGGCGGCCGAGGTTCCTTCTTCAAACGTGACCTGCAAGTCTCCGCGCAGCCCATCGATAAACTGCAGAATCATGCTCGCTTTCGTCTCGATGACGCATTCCATCACGATCTTTCCTGCACCACTCATCACTGCAATTGAAATGCTTTCCTTGTGCACATCCATACCGATATACTTTTTGCTATCCATTGAGGGCGTTCCTTTCTGTAGGGATTGAGGCAACCACCCAAACCCTACTCCAAAAGGGGCGCCCTTTTATATTGCGTCTTAGTATCGCGGTGTGCGTAGGGGGCAGGCTCAAAACACAGTAAAACTGACTTTGCCATTGCGCAACGTTCACATGCACCCGGCATGCGTCACACCTCGCTTCTAGCCCGCACTAGTTGTTGCACGACGAGAAGGCTTGCCCGCGCGGCGACTTTGGACTTCCTGAGCGGGATCGATATGCTGTTCCGCCGGGACTATGCCTGACCTGATCGAAGGACATCAAGAGCACAGCGACGAAGGCCAGGAGCATGCCCGCCGCCGACACAGTCCAAGGCCAATCTTCATAGCCGGTTTCCTATCCCCGCTCCGTAATCCGGACTGAGAACTTGTCCGTTGATCTCGCTCGCCAACGGCGAACAAAGAAATACAAATGCATCCGCGATCGATTCGGGACTGTTCCTTCGCCCCAGTGAGACTCGCAGAACAAACTCCCGGTAAGCAGGGTCTTGGTCAAACACCTTCACCGAACTGCCTGCAGCTACGTTCCCTGGCGAAATCACGTTCACGCGAATACCGGTCAGCGCATATTCAAGCGCCAGACTGCGAGCAAAATTTTCCAACGCTGCCTTGGCTGAAGAGTATGAAGGGATTAACGTGTGCGGCATTCGTGCGACGTATGACGAAGTAAAGATCAGGTGGCCGCTAATTTTTCTCTCCACCCATCGGGCCAGCACGGAACGCGCTAGATACGTCTGCGCAAAATAATTGAAGCGGAAAATGCGCTCGTACTCGGCTTCCGAGGTGGTCGCGAATGGATGTAGTCCGCAACCGCCTGCGTGGCCAATTA
>DATLKS010000728.1:0-1983 GCA_035538255.1 Terriglobales bacterium | reverse complement strand
GCAGTTTCTTCTGCGTCGGAGCCATGGACTGCGTTCGCCTCGATGCTGGCTGCATGCTTCTTGCGAATCGTGCCAGCTTCGGCCTTTGCAGGATCGGTTGCGCCCATCAGCTTGCGGAGATCCGCGATAGCGTTCTCCTTCTCGAGTGCCAGCACAACGATCGGCCCGGAAGACATGAAGGTCGTCAGCGACTCAAAAAAAGGACGGCTCGCGTGCACCGCATAGAAGCCTTCGGCTTGTCCTTTGCTGATCTCAATCATCTTCATGCCCAAAATGGCAAAGCCGGCATGTTGCAGCATCGCGAGAATGTCACCGGTCGCCCCTTTGGCCACCGCGTCCGGCTTAACGATACTCAAAGTCCGTTGCAAAGTTTTCATTCGATATGAGTCCTGATCGTTCTTGAATCTAGAGATTGTCGGAGTGGCGACGAGAGACGCAACACGCTGCGTCTCTACCGGTCTCATCTTCTACGCTCGCGCAGTGGCTCCAATGAGTTGAGCTAATGTTTCTCCGATCACCGCCGGCGATTTCGCTACCTTGATCCCAGCGGCCTCGAGAGCCCTGATCTTTTCGCTGGCCGTGCCGTGTCCGCCGGAGATGATCGCTCCCGCGTGACCCATGCGGCGCCCCGGTGGCGCGGTCTGGCCGGCGATGAACGATACCACCGGCTTGCGCACATGCTGCTTAACGTAAGCTGCTGCGGTCTCTTCTGCGTTGCCGCCGATTTCACCGATCATGATGATGGCATGCGTCTCTGGATCTTCGTTGAACAGCTTAAGCGCATCGACAAACGTTGTGCCGATGATCGGATCGCCTCCGATACCGATGGCAGTGGATTGCCCGATGCCGCGCTGCGACAGTTGATAGACCGCCTCATAGGTAAGCGTCCCAGAACGGGAAACGATGCCGATGTTGCCCTGCTTGTGGATGCGTCCCGGCATAATTCCCACTTTGCACCTCCCTGGCGAGATAATGCCAGGACAATTCGGGCCGATGAGGCGCGAGCGCCGGCCCTGGAGGTACTCCCAGGCGCGCACCATGTCCATCGCCGGGATGCCTTCGGTAATGCAGACGATGAGCGGCATGCCGGCATCGGCGGCTTCCATGATGGCATCAGCGGCAAACGGCGGCGGCACAAAGATCATCGTGACATTGGCGCCGGTCTCGCGCATGGCTTGCTCGACCGTGTTAAACACGGGCCAGCCTTCATGCGTCGTACCCCCTTTGCCGGGCGTGACGCCGCCAACAACTTTCGTTCCGTATTCCGCGCTGCCCTTCGCGTGAAAGGTGCCCTCGCGTCCAGTAATTCCCTGGACGATGAGCCGAGTGTTTTGATCTACAAGTATCGACATGTTGTTCGGAGCTTCCAGCTACCAGCTTCCAGCTACCAGCCTAAGCATGCGCCGATCGAACCTTTCCTATCAACGAGGTGAGCATACGGCCCACGTCACGAACACGTTCGCTGAGATCCTGCGCTATGTCTGCTATCAAAAAACCGAGATCCTGCGCCAGGATCAGTTGATATTCCAATTCGCTCTCAGAGCCCAAGGCGATCTGGAGAAAGCGAGCTTTCTCCGTCTCTCCTACTCGTCCGCAGCCCTCTGAAATATTCGATCCGATTGAAATGCAACTGCGGCGAATCTGACTGGTTAATCCGTAGAGTTCCGACTGAGGAAAGCTCGCGGTAGCTTTGTAAATATCAAGCGTGACGGCATGAGCTTTTTGCCAAACCGTCAGATTTCTAAAATCGCTCATAATCCAGAGTAGCTCCGGTTTGACTGGAAACTGGCAGCTGGTAGCCGGCAGCAAGCAACCAGCAGCTTACCTCGCAGCGGCTACTACTTTTTCGGCCGCGTCTTTCATCGTCTCTGCGACGATGAAGTTCAGACCTGACTGCTTCAAGATGTCGCGACCTTGCTCAACGTTAGTCCCTTCGAGTCGCAACACTACTGGAATACCAATGTTTGTTTTCTTCGCAGCCTC
>DATLKS010000727.1:0-8991 GCA_035538255.1 Terriglobales bacterium | reverse complement strand
TAACGAGAAGACGAACGCAAACGCTGTGCCTACCACTGTGCCGGCGATGACCGGGCGCAGGCCGGAGGCAAAGACCAGCTGCATCATATCCCCGGGAGTCGCGCCGAGTGCGGTGCGGATTCCAAATTCGCGCGTCCTCCTGGTTACCGAGTAGCCCACCACGCCATAAATTCCTATCAGCGCCAGCGACGCCGCTACGAAAGCAACGAACAGCAGCATTTTGCCCATCAGCCACCCTTGCTCGGCGTTCTGGTCCATTTGCGCCCGCAGGTTGCTGGAGAGTACCAGCATCTGCTGATCGAGGTCACGCACTATATGCTTCACGGCTGCGGCGATCGAGGCGACATCTCCGTGGAATCGGACCAGCACCAGGTCGCCGCGTATGCGATTGAGGCGCAGCTTATAGAGAGCTGGACCGTCCGCTTCCCTGGTGTATTCCGTGTGATTGTCGTGAACCACGCCGACTACCGTGAATCGTTTCCCTTCTGATGAAAGAACCGTCTGCCCGATGGGATCCTGGCGCGGCCAAAAGACAGCAGCAAAGGCTTGTGAGACGATCACCGCTGAATCGTCAGATTCCGAGTTTGGGAATCCTTCACCGCGAAGAAACGGAATGCCGAGCGTGCTGAAGTAATTCCGCGATATCACTCGTACCGTGGCGGCGTGTGCTTCGGCTGAAACCTGCGTTGGCAGGCGAAACTCTGTGGCACCGGCTAAGCCCTCGGCATCGGCTGCCAGCGGCGTCAAGCTGCTGGTCGCAACGTCCTCCACCTGGCCGATCGCTGCGATGCGATCTTCCAATGTGCGGTAGAACGCCTCCACGTCGCTCTCGGTGTGGTCCGATGAAAACCGTATCGGAACTGCGAGCAGGTGGCGCGTTTCAAATCCGGGCTCCAGCGAAAACAGCGAGAGCACCGCCTGCGAGAACATGACCGAGACGACCATCAGCACCACGCAAAAACAAACTTGCACGATCACCAGCAAATCGCGAACATTCCAGCGCTGACGTGCGGCTTGTACAACCGTCTCATGACCCTTGAGCGCCTCCCATACATCCTGTCGCAGGCTTTCGAGTGCAGGCGTAAGCCCCGCCACCATGCAAGCGACCAGGGTGATGGCAGTGAGATAACCGAAGATGTGCCAGTCGAGCGTGAAGCGATAGTGCGGCATCTGCGGAACGAGCTTGCGAAAGATCTTGGGGATCTCGAGCGCAAGATAAATTCCCAGCACGCCAGCGGCAACGGCCAACAGCAGATTTTCCGAGAGAAGCTGCCGTACAATTCGCCGCCGCGCTGCGCCGAGCGAGATGCGCACCGCTATCTCCCGCTGTCGCGCCACGGCACGCGAAAGCAGCAACACCGCGCCGCTGGCGCAGCTTACGATCAGCAACAGCGCCGCGCCGCTCAGAATCAGCAATATGATCCATACCGACCGAGCGCGCACGATCGGGTCCTCGATCATTGCACCGTTCGTGACGAGCACACGCTGTCTCAGATTGGGATCGCTCGTGGGAACTTGCGCAACAATGACGTTTACTTCCGCCGCGAGTTGGTCCCGACTTTGTTCAGGACGCAACCTGCCCTCTAGCCATAGGGATGGCGCCCGGTCCGCGACGAAGATATCCGCGTTCCCGGTGAGCCGGTGCTGCATGGTGTACGGGACCCAAATTCCCGGTGAGCGCAGGCGTCCTGAAAAGTCAGCGGGAACAATACCAATCACCGTAAACGGTTGACGGTTTAAGAGGATTGTCTTGCCGAGAATCTGAGTATCGGCAGCGAAGCGGTTGCGCCACAGCCCTTCGGCGAGGACTACGACGCTTTGCTCCGAACGTTGCGCGCACTCACTCCCGCGAAACAATCGGCCCGAGAGCGGTTTTGTGAGCCCGTAAACCGAAAAGAAATCGCAAGACACTTCGAGCGCCTGACTGGTGGTTGAGTCGTCCCCGATCAGTACATGGTCCGTACGCCAGGCGGCAAGTTCCTCGAGCGATCGTGACCGCTCCTGAATGGCTCGATAGGCTGCCGGAGAGAACTGTCCACCGAATTCGCGCGGATTTCCGCTCGACCAATATTGCGCATACAAGCGCGCAAACGTGCCGGGATCCGAATCAGTACGCGGCCGAAGCAGTATCCCATTGATTAGCGTGAAGATGCCCGTGTTGATCCCGATGCCCACGGCAAGCGTCAGCACAACGGCAGTCGAAATCAGCCGCGCACTGCGTACCATCCGGAATCCGTACTTGAGATCGCGAACCAGATCATCCAGCCAAAGCATGGATCCTACCTGCAAGAGCATAATCATGCTCGCTCCGATGACGGCGGACAGCGAGAGAAATTACAGGTCAGAGAATCGCAGGGAAGAAGCCGGGTGGGCGAGTGGCGTGCACTTTGAGACTTAGTTTCCTTCGCCGGCATGGCTCAGGAGACTCTCTATAACCGGGCCTTATCGGTTTTAGTCCGCAGCCAAGAGCACTTGCTGCTCCGCTTCTCTCGCCTCGAACTCATTGTGAGTGACGGCGACGAGAAGCCGGACGCATTCTTTGCGGAAGCTGTTCCAGCCGTAGCCGCCAGCCCGCAATACCTGGCCGTGCTCACGCCAGACCACGAGAAGGGTTGCAAGCTGGAAGCAACGCCAAAACACCAGTTCCATAAGCGGAAGCGAGCGTCGGCTGCGCTGCAGCCGTTTCAGGTTCTCAGCCTGGAAGCGCAGATGGTCGGTTTCGTCAGCGAGACTATTGGCGCAAATCGACTGCAAAAGCTCCGAGCCGGTCGCGCGCTCAAGCGCCGTGTAATACGGAACGGCGACAATCTCGGCCATCACCAGCACGCGCAGGCACAGTTCCAATCCGGCAAACTTGCGCACGCGCCGGAAGACGCGATCGACCCAGTGTTGGTGAAGCAGGGCCACGCCTTCCCGCTCGAGAAAACCTGCCAAATGGCGGCTGTGCCGCTGTTCCTCTCTGATGAACAGCTCCAAGGATGGGATGAAATTCGAGTCGAGCGCAGCCAGTCGCGATGAATGACCGCGTCGTATCAGCCCTGAACCGTCAGAACCTTCACCCAGTTGAAACTGTTGCATCGACCCACTCACCAGTCGCCGCTCACTATCGGTGAGAACTCGCGGATGCGACCACGGCAGCAACTCACGACTCGCGGCTCGCGACGAGAAGAGGACAGCCCAATCGACCTTTGTCATTAGTTTGACTTTATAATATAAAGTACATTACGTCAACTTTCCGATCTTCATGAGGCGGGCGTGTACAGCCTTGATTTGTTGGCGGGCAATCCGTCCACCGTCGATCGTGCAAAATAGTGCGATGCAGAAAATAGTGAGCACAAGAATTCTGCTGTGGACGCTTGCGCTGCTGGTCAGTGTCGGAGCCGCGGCAAAGCAGCCTGTGCAGTCTCTGAATTGGCCAAACGATCAGAACCCTGTTCTGCGGTTTACGGTAAATGATATTACCAGAATGGGATCGTATGGAAGGCAAAGCAATTACTCGCTGGATGTTACAGTTCAGAACCTGTCAGGAAAGGCAATCTCGCGGCGGTCTTCACCGTCTATTTTTATGACAAGAACAAAGTCCGGATCGGCGATGGCTGGCTGGAGCTTACGAATGTCGGCGTACAGCAAACGGTGAAAGCCCCGTTGCAGGCGAATCTGGCCGGCACTCCGGTAGCCGTGAACGTGACTGCCAAGGAGCTTCCGCCGGAGCTCGCGCCGCTAGCGCCCCCGAAGCTGATCCCAATCAACATCTACTCGGTTCCCTCAGGGGCGGCTCTGAAAGTCGATGGCAAAGACGCCGGCTTTACTCCGGTGGCTACAAAGCTTGCCGTGGGCAACCACATGCTGACCTTCAGCAAAGATGGATTTGCCACCGGTACCTTTCCCCTTTTGATTTCTCCGGACCAGCTCGCGGGTGGAACGGTATCGTTTGAGCTTGGCGGCGTCTCTCATGATACGGTCGAGCTTCGCGACGGCACAATTATCGAAGGAGACGTTGAAAGCGTGGACGCTCACAATATCGTGGTGGAAGTGGGAGGCAGGGCACAGACGCTGGATCGCAATCAGGTGAAGCGAATTTCCCTGGTTCAGAGAAGCAATGACTAAGTCGTCAGGGATCGTTAGCCAAAAGTCTCCTGTTCCCGTATGGGAACGGCAAGCCACTTCCCTATCTGAGAACCCGCCGAATTTAGACCTTTCCGATAAAAGTCACAAAAAAAATGGCGGCGCAAACGCCGCCATCACGTCAAGAGGGAAGAAATAAACCTTTACTTAGGGTTGGCGCTGTTATTGTCGTGGTCCTTGTCCTCGTGATCCTTTTTATGCTTCTTGTGCTTGTCTTTATCCTTGGCCTGATTGTCGCGATCGCTCTGCGGCATGCCGACGGCAGATGCTCCGCTCGTTTCCGTCGTGCTGCCTACCGCAGCCGTCGTGCCTTGCGGGCACTGGCACGTATTGGTAGTTGCGCCGACCGTCGCGCTGTTAGCGTTCGCCACGGTGAGCTGGTTGACAACTGCCAGGCCGTTGCTGCTCGCGCTTGATTGGGCGATCTGCTCGGCGCGCTGCTTAGCCTGCTCGTTAGGAACAGTTCCCGTCAGCACGAGCTGGTTATTTTGAACGTTCACGTTCACATTCGCGTTCTGTGAAAGAGTAGCGTCCTGCTGAATCGCGCTTTGCACTTTAGTCTGGACATCGTTGCTGACGTTCAGATTGCCGGTGCCGGTAGCTGCCTGCTGCTGGTTGTTCGTGCTCGATTGCTGCTGCGATTGTCCAACATTGCTGCTAGCGCCAGACGACTGGCTGCTCGACGGCTGAGTCGCTTGTGACTGTGACGGCTGGCTCGTGCTGGTTGACGGCTGCTGTCCGGCGCTGCTCGACGGCATCTGCTGTTGGCTGCTCGGCGTCATCGTGGACTGATTCGAATTCGACTGGCTCGAGGACTCCTGCTGGCCGGGTGCCTGCGACTGCGTGGCTGAAGTCGATGAAGACGGCTGCTGCGTCTGGTTCGGATAGCTTGTTTGACCGATACCGTACGTCGCGCAGGCGATCAAAAGCGTGAGTACCTGAGATCTGATTTTCATGGTTGCATCTCTCCTTTTGTGGTCGGGAATTAGACCATCACGAGCTTGTGGTCGGGAATTAGACCATCACGAGCTGCCTTGGCTCGGGACGCTTCCGCCAAAAACGGACGAAGGAGCAGCGCGGACTCCGCGACCCATGAACATGGGAAGTACGCCACGGAGCGATAGTTGCCCCAAATCGGGAGCAGCGGCAGCAATCGCGCTGCTCTGTCGGGCTCGGCAGACGAGGCCGGGGCGGTCGGTTCTCTCCCCTTACTATCCCCCGATGAGATCAAAAAAAAGCGGTTCCACTCCGCCGCGTTCGAGCAACAACTCGATGCTCCTGTTTTGGTACGAGCTGCCGGGAAAGAGCCGTGCGTACGCTAGTGGCGTGCATTCCACGATTTCGTCGTGACGTTCATAGTGTCCCGGGAGCTTCGTGCAGACAGTCAGGTCGGCTCCGCGATCTATGAGTAACTGCGCGACGGGAAGTCCCCAATCGTAGAACTGGGTGACGGCGTGGAAAATTGGAGTTTGTCCGCCAACGCCGGACTCATCCACCTCGGCGCGGGCATTCACGTCAGCGCCGCGATCGAGCAGCAGCCTGGCCGCCTCCAGATTGCCGTACTCGGCGGCGACGTGCAGGAGCGTGGCGCCATGCAGTTTAAGACGGCGCGCGCCGGTTGAGCCAAAATCCAATTCGGGAAAGCGGCGCTGGACGAGCGACGGATCGGAGTCGAGCTGTTGGGAGAGGAGGTCGAGACGATTGCGCAGCACATTCAGTACTGGAGGAACGTCGTATCGCGTCGCGCACCCTGCCTCGATCAGGATGTCCATGCACTCGCCGAGTAGGTGCGACCTGCCGTAGGTGCCGATCACAAAATCCAGCGCCGTGCCTGGATACTTGCGTTTTGGATCGGCGCAGTTCGGGTTTGCGCCGTGCTCCAGCAGCCACTTCAGCGGCGCGGGTTGCACCGTCTCGCATGGAGCAAAGATGATGGGGTAGTACCGGTTCCAAGATGCGTTGACATCGGCGCCGCGAGCGACCAGCAGCTCCATCATGGGAATGCGATATTCCATGAGCGCTGCCCGCATGAGCGGACCGTCCCCGCCCAGATGGACATCAGAACCGTGATCAATCATCCACTCTGCCATAGCGAGTCGTTCCGCAGTGGGAGCGCTCCAGGGCACACGGCATTCCGCCACCCAAGTGAGCGGACCGTTTCTCCCATATCCCAGCGGGGCACGATGCAGTTCCGGATTGCGTGTCATCAGCGCCTTGACGTGCGCCAAATCGTTGCTATCGATAGCTTGCTTGAGCTGTCCGACTTCTTCGACTGAATCGACGTGCGCCTTAAGGCTGGGCCAACTGGCGAACCCATACATGCGCGCGATCCTGAATTGGGCTTGGCTCATGGAGGAAGCCTCGCCGGCGTTCAGCAGGTCCCGGGCTTGGTTTTTAAGATGGCGGAGATTCGGGTGTTCCGGCAGAGAACGCAGAACTTCGGGAGAATCGGTCGGCATGGCGACCTCCTTTCGTTGCTGCGCCCGTCGTCCGCATCTCGGGCTGAAAGAAGGTTCGCTAAAGATGTCTTACTGCAAGATGGGCTTCTACCCTTTCCGCGGACCGGATGCGTTCTCTACGCTTCGGCAATGTTAACAGAAGGGACGAGTTGAGCCGGCATTGCAGACCAACGGGCCGCCCTTTGTGGAGCGGCTGCAATTGCGAGGGAGTACCAGCAACAGCAAAAGTAGTCGGCGGTACACGGATTTAGATTAACGAAAAGCGGCAGTCTGAAAATAGGAAACTCTGAGTTTCCCCTTTAGTCTGTTTGCAACTTAGCCGAGTCCAGGTCGATTTTGTAAATGTCTCGAGGTTGGAGGGCCTTTTTGTCATAGGACTTCATGACCTTGACGCGGATCATCCAGAAAATCAGCAGGAGCAGGGGCAGTATTGCCAAAAAGAAGAGGAGTTCCTGACGCAACAATGTGCGGAATATTTGTTGCCGCAGTCCAATTGCCGAAAGCAATCTCAAAGGACGGTTTGCCGGTCCGAGGAAAAACGATCCGGTGGCTATGAAAAATCCAAAGCACATACGCCAAAGATGCCGGGCGATGCGCTTGGAGCCGGAAATCCCACCGCGCGCCAGCATGCGAACGTCACCGGCACCAGCCAGGAGCATCACCGAACCGAGGAAGAAATTTATTCCGGCAGGTACACCATCTTTCGGTGGTCCTGGAATGCGCAACTTTTCAACACCAGAGATTATCGTAAGACTGCCAAGCACTAATGGAATGAGGAGCAGAACCAAATCGTATTTGCTTGTCGATCCGTTTCTGCGCCTGGCAGTGAGCCATGCTGTCGCCACGAGATACCACGTGAGGATTCCGCCGCTAACATTCCCTGACTCGTGTTTCAGCGCAGCTATGTAGATGGCTGTCGTAGCCATTGTGAGCATGCACAAGACAAACACGTTTCCCGCCGTGCGATGCCAACGGGAACCTTTGCGGAACGACATAGCAGCAGCGCCGGAAACGAGTGCCAAACTTCCGCCGCAAATATGCACGATCAATATCGGCGAAGTTGCCATTGTTCCGCCCTCCCTATCGCGAAGTACCGATTGTCCTAACCCAGCATGCTAGACAGCCACGAGCGGGTCACGCATCGAGACCAAGGCTCCGAAGCCACGATGAGCGTAGTCACGCGCACAAATATACTTACCTCTACGTCTAAAGACGTGGGAGTGGTTCCTCGATTAGTGCCGATTCGATCCTTAATTATTGTCCAGGTCCGGCGGTTGGGCGGATATCGAAGAAAAAAATCGGGGGAAACACGTGGGACCGGGCGGACGGCTCTCTTCCCCGACTGTCCGTGAATCGGATCAAAAAAAGCAGCTATCTGCACTCAGCTACATCGAAGCTACTAAAACTGCTAAAAGACAAAATAAGGAGTTGCCAATGACTACAGCGCAAACGGCACTTTCGGTTCCTGCTCCCCAAGCGTATCGCGACAAGATGTTCAAGTTATTGGGGGAGCGGGATCCGTTGCACGTGATGGGGCAAACCGCGTCCAGATTGGATGAGATTGTGCGCAAACATTCGCCGGCGTTACTGCGCACGCAACCGTTCGAAGGGAAATGGACGCCTAACGAAGTGATCGGACATCTTGTCGATACCGAATGGGTATATGGGTATCGCCTGCGGCTGATTTTCTCTGAGGACGATCCGACCATTCTCGGCACCGTCCAGGATTCCTGGGTGTCCCGTCTGCGGTACAACGAGCGCGAGCCGTCGGAGCTGGTCGGAATCTTTCGCACGCTGCGCGAATTGAATCTTGCGGTGTGGAAACAAACGTCACCGTCGGATCTGGAGCGCACGGGTCAACACAACGAGCGCGGTCCGGAGTCCCTGGGAGTCATGTTGCGATTGCTCGCCGGACACGACCTTAACCACCTGGAGCAGATTACACGCTACATCGAGGCCGCTCGACAGCAGGCGTGAGAAGACCAAAAAGGGACAACAAAAAGGTGGTGGCACAGGTGCCGTTAGCTGCTGGATCGGCCTGCTGCTTGCAGGGCGCCGCACTGCTGAGGCACGCGCGGCGAGTGGCTAGCGAACATACGATCAACGACCTCGTCGATGGACGAGAATAAAACCAGTGCACCGACCGCCACCCAGCGACGATGATGCCAAGCCTCCGGCGCTCTCATGATTACCGCGAACACCAGGTAGGCAGCCGGGCTGTACAGCAACAACTTCTTAAGAGCGCGGTAGCCGGTGTACACCTTCGTGCCGCAGAGCAGACGCAGGCTTTCCCTCAGAGTCCGGCGCGGAACAGCTTGGCCCGTTTCGGCGATTGGGAGCGGCTTCCACTCGAACAGTCGATCAAGGTCGATCGCGGTGAAGAAGGTCCTAAGCTTTTCCCAAAGAC
>DATLKS010000726.1:0-10163 GCA_035538255.1 Terriglobales bacterium | reverse complement strand
GGCGATGCGGAGAGCGGCAGCGCCTAGCGACTCACCTATGGCAAATCCAATAAAGCATGGTCCTGCGTAGTCACCGGGAACGAATAGCAGGATGAACAACATGATCAGCAGCTCAACGCTGACCAGCAGCATGCCGATGCTCATTCCCGCACGGAGCGGAATCGCGTATAGCGGATAGGGCTTCCCTCGCAAGCTGGCAAACGCCGTCCGCGAGTTCGCAAAGGTATTTACGCGTATGCCGAACCATGCGACGCCGTAGCTGCCCAAGATTCCCACTATGCTGAAGGCGAGAATGATGGTCATCGTCAACGCCACAGGATGTCCCGGAATTGGAGCGAGAATTCCGAAGTAGAGCGCGATGATGACTGCAATGAAAATCCACAGCAGCGCGATAAATTTACCCTGGGTGATCAGATACGTCTTGCAAGTCTCGTAGATCAGCTCCGAGATCTCGCGCATGGATCTGTGCACCGGCAGGTTTTTCAAGTTCATGTAAATGCCCAAGCCGAAGAGCAGACCAAATACGCAGAAGATCAGACCTACCAGCAGCAGCGCGTGTCCGTTGATGCCCAAGAAGTCCACCGCGGACAGATTAGGAAGCTTGAGATTGGCCTCACCGGCGGGCTCTGCGGTGGGAGCGAGATTTCCTTCCGCCTGGGCAAGTGCTATCGGTCCTTGCAGAACAAGCATCATGCACAGGACGAAGCCCGCTCGGAATACGCGGCGGAGCAGGCTAGAGAAGAGCGTGTAGCGCGGCGAAGCCGCAGAGCCAGCCATCAGACCGGCGTGCGAGGTCAGCATTCGATTCCTCCAGAACAAACCTTTTAGAGAGTCAGTCTTCGAGATGAAGGAGCATTAAAGTTCACCGCCGACATTGGCGATGTCGCAGTCCCGGAACCCGCGCTTCCACTCGAATAGTGTTCTGAAGCTTGGCCGCGTCTCCGTTCCCTCCCGCAGCGCGGGCGAAACATCCAGGGTGGGACCACTTCTTGCCTCGCGTCCAGTTACAGGGGAACTCTTTTGGGGAGTGAGGCAAACCCCTGTTTATAACACGCTATAAAAATTAGGGTCAAACCGACGACGCGCTAAAATCGCGAGATCATCTGCATGAACCCGTCTTCCATTCCCGCGATGCAGGACGAGTACACGGCCCGCTGGCACTCCGATCCGCAGGCTGGGTCCGGAACTGGTCTGGAATCGCTGGTAGTCGAGGAGCATCGCCAGAACTTCGCTCTATGGCATGAGGAAGACCGCGCTCGCGCACCTCTGGCGCCCCCCGAGCAGATCGCGCAGACGAAGCGCAATATCGATGCCTTCAATCAGGCCAGGAACGACCTAATCGAAGCCATTGATCGAGAGTTGCTCCAGCAGCTCGAACACGAGCAGATCAGGCTGGCCGGAGAGCTCCATTCCGAGACGCCAGGGATGATCATCGACCGGCTCTCAATTCTCTCGCTGAAGATTTTTCATACTCGCGAACAAACAGAGCGAACCGACGTGACGCCGGAACACATACAGCGCAGCCGAGAGAGGCTCAACATCTTGTTGGAGCAGAGGAAGGATTTGGCGGAGTGCCTGCTTGCCTTATGGAGCGACATCCGCGGCGGAAGACGGCACTTCAAACTCTACCGGCAGCTTAAGATGTACAACGATCCGGAGTTGAATCCTGAGATCTACGGCGCTTCGCGCTTGTAGCGGGACTTTGTCAGTGCCGCTTTCCGTCGGCGTTTCGCTACGCCTTGGCAGAGAATAATCGTGCAAAAACCGGGAGGATCGCGCGGTAAATCAGGAAGATTCAAACCGCCCAAAAGGCTCGATCAACTTACCGATTGCGCCAACAGATTTGGCTCAGCCACAGCCCAGTCCTCAGTGACTGCAGCTTTCAAGATCGCCCGTGCCTCTTCCTCGATGGATCGCTTGTGCGCTATGGCACGCCTGCGCAGCCGATGGCGCGTATTTTCATCGAGGTCGCGGATGGTTATGAGGGCGATGCCTAATAACTGATCGCGCCAAAATTAAGTGGTGAGGCGGTCTGGGGTGAGCGATCCTCATACCGCAACTCATCACCGATGCGGGGAAAGAAAATCAACGCTTGTGGAATGTGACGTTTAGAGGCCAACAAATGTGCTTTGCGGACTGGATGGATGGTCTAAGAGAACCCGGTTTTCTTCCAAAGCGCCCAGCTACAGGCACCAAGAGAAACAATCAAGATCGCCACTAGTATTGCAAGCCAGGACGAATCCATGGAAAGCGATGGAATCGAGGCCTTGCTGCCCAGCCACGCGAAAATACCGACCGCAGCGAGGATGATGAGGTAATCCCACCAGCCGCGCTTATCCTGAGCCGCGCCGATCTCATGCCCGCTGTATTCGGCCAGTACTTGCTCGTAATCAAGGTGGTAGCGGGCGCATTCACCGCGAAGGGCAGCGGTTGTTGACGAGTGCTCGCGCTGACCGGCAACTGCCGAGCTGATCGAGAGCGCTCCAAGAACCATGACCAACGAGCCGACTAAAACCAGGATTCTTTGAGTTGACGAAGCATGCGCCAGTTCGCCGAAGACCAGCGCTCCCCAGGCAAGTCCCCAAAGCTGATTTGTATTTGAGAGCGGTATGCCCCGTCCGATTCCCAAATACTTCACAGCAAACTGCTGGAGTAGATCTCCAATTACCCACACAAATCCACCGAGAAAGAGCCAGAACAGCATTGATCTAACCTGGTCTGAATGGAAGACTGCTGCATGCGTGCCGCCGTCGAGTGCCAGCACGAGAGCAAGTACCGTCCCAAGCTCGCCAACCGTAAATGCCGTCACAAACGACAGCGGATTCATGCCGCTGATATATGCCTTCCGGTAAGGGACGTACATAGTGCCCCAAAGCAGGCTTGCGCCCACCGCAGCCACGATTCCATGAACCGCATCACGAGGCGCAGCAATTCCGCCTTGTATCGTGCTGAAGCCCAGCATGATTGCTGCGGCGACAATTGCGACAGCCCCGGCCAGAACTTTAGCAATCGTTCCGCCGCTCGCGCCGCGCAGCTCGCCGAAGAGAAGCCAGCCCCAGAAGATTCCGACGAGGGAGTTCGCATTCCATAACGGGAAGGCAATGGCAAGTCCTACGTCGCGGATCGCGAAGACCGTCAGCGTGTTTGCGACAGCCCAGAGCGCACCCGCCAGCACCGCCCAGACGATCAGGTGCTTCTTTCGCATCAGATCTGAAATTACGTAGCGCGTGCCTTTGAGCAGCGTGGGAAGAGTCCATCGCGCAGTAAAGACGCCGGCAACCATACACAGCGAAACTGCGAAAGGGGACAAGCCTGTATTCACCAACTTAGTTGGAGCTTCGGCGGCGCCGAGCCACACGCCGGCTCCAAGCCCGCAAGCGACACCCAGACCGTGGAGCATGGCGAATTGTTTTGCAGTCGTGGGTTGCGTCGCGGTGCTCAATTCAATTCTCTGCGGAGCGAGCTGGTTGCGTAGCTGGAATTCGGCATCACTCAGTGCAATCCGATCAGCAGCGCGATGCCGAGCAACAAAACGACGAGAGGAATGATGAAATGACTATCGGTAACAACCGCCTGCGCGGTTTGGCGAAACTTCATTTGTGCACCAAAAGGACGTTGATTGCGATTAATTAACATCTAGTCGACGACCAGCTCTCTTGACCACTGAAGAGTAATTTGCCCAGAAATCATCGCACGGCTGTCAAGATGTGAGTCCTGTACCCGCCACGCTCATTTCGCCAGAGCCGCGGCTTTGCGGAACCACGGACGTTCGCGGCGCTTCAGGTATCGAGGAAGAGTTCTCTTTCGGGATAGCACGCGCTGTGCCCAATCACGAGCTTCTTGTTCGCGGCCTTGCGACTTCAGGAACTCGGCATAATTCACCAGAGTCTCAGAGAGCGTGGATATCTGTACTGCACGCTCAAACGCCTGGGCCGCAAGATCCGTCTGCCCGGCTTTTGCTAGTGCGTGTCCCAGAAGGCCGGCGGCACGGTCGTAGTCATAGCGGGCATCTTTGGAGACCACATGCTGAAGATCGCTCACGGCGGCCGGATAATCTCCCAATTTCAGTTCGCATAATGCACGCCGGTAGAACGGGTCGGGAGAATCGGTGCGCGTGGAGATGGCGCGGTTATAGCATTCGCGCGCCCTGGCGTATTTACCGTCTTCAAAATAGAGATCGGCCAGCTCTTCGTAATTTCCCGCCGAAGGATTGTCCAGAACAATCGCTTCAAGCCTCCGAATGCGGCTGCGCCTTGGGAACACCTGAAATATGCGGGCGAGCATTCCCATTTCCGGCAGCACTTCGACACAAATGTAGATAAAAGCGCCCAACCCACTGCCGAAGATGATGATCCACAGCCAATACGTGTCTGGCCGCCGCCGGATGAAGTGCAGGATGGCAATCGCCTGGAGAATAAAGCCGATGCCGAAGAATCCGGGTATTCCGATCATTCGAGGTAGGGTACAGGGGACAGGTTACAGGAGAACAGGGTAAGCATAATGGTTTTCCTGGTCTCTGAGTTACCTTGTCTGCGGGAGGCGACAAACGAGTTTCACGATAGAATCTGTCAGTGTCACTCCCTGTGAAGTTGATAGCTGTGGATATTGATGGCACGCTCATCGATTCCACGCTGGACATTCCCGAAGCTAACCTCCAAGCCCTCCGGAGCGCACGCAGAGCCGGCATCCACGTTGCGCTGGTCACAGGGCGGAGGCATCGCTTTGCCATGCCGATTGCCGAACAGCTTGGCTTTGAATTCTGTCTGATCAGTTCAAATGGGGCAATCACTCGTTCGACCTCGGGACAATTGCATTACGCGGATATGCTGCCGCGAGCTACTGCGCGCCGGCTCTGCGAGTACATGAGGGAATTCAGCGGCTGCACGGTGCTGACCTTCGATAAGGAAGAGCGTGGCGCGATCGTCGTCGAGCGTACGGATGAACTGAGCACGAACATCCAGCGCTGGATCGACAAGAATCGTATGTATATCGAGGAGGTCGCTCCCATTACGACTGCCTTGGTATGCGATCCTGTGCAAGCAATGTTCTGCGGAACGATCGAACGCATGGCTCCGGCAGAAGCTCGCCTGAACGATGGAACGTTCGCGGACGAGATTAGCGTACTCAAGACGCAATATGAGCATCGCGATCTCTGCATTCTCGACGTCTTAAAGCATGGATGCTCTAAAGGCTCGGCTCTGGCGAGGTGGGCTGCGCATCTCGGCGTCCCGCCTAGTGAAGTAATGGCGATTGGCGACAATTACAATGACGTAGAGATGCTGGAGTTCGCCGGATTTCCCTTTGTGATGGCGAATGCATCAGCAGACTTGAAACAGAACGGCTGGCCAGTAACGCTCGATAATGAAGCCTGCGGAGTTGCTGCGGCGATAGAGGAAATTTTGCCGGGAGTCCTGAAATGAGAATCCGGAAGCTGCTGACCATATTGGGACTCGCTGCGGCGACAACCTCAGTGCACGCGCGTGAAAGTGCTGTGTTGAGCACCGGTTTTGCCATTTCGCATGATCATCACGAGCAGCGTGGATCGATTACTCGTCTGTTCCTTTCGCCGGCCGACGATCAATACGTCGACATCGAAACAGAGAAGATCGTCAATTTCGAGCCGGACCCAGTTCCGCCACCTGCTCCTGCACAATTACAACAGCCGCAGTTCATCGGCCCTCGCTCTCCTGCTCTGGATGACATCGTCCGAAAGGCTGCCACCGAGAATCAGCTTGATTCTGACTTCGTACAGGCGGTGATTCGTGCCGAAAGTAATGGCAATCCCACCGCAGTTTCCCGAAAAGGCGCGCAAGGCCTGATGCAGTTGATGCCGGAGACCGCCACTAAGCTGGGCGTCAAAAACGCCTTCGATGCAGGCGAAAATGTGAGCGCAGGCACCAAGTATCTCCGCGAGTTGCTGGCGCGGTACCACAACGATCCTGTTCGGGCACTGGCCGCCTACAATGCCGGAGCTGGTCGCGTGCAGCAGTACAACGGAGTTCCACCCTACAAAGATACCCGAGCCTACGTCGCCAACATCATTCGCGACTTCAATCGTCGAAAGCTGCAGCAACCACGCTTGACTAAATCTTCAAAAAAGCCTGTGCAGGCAGCGGGCACTCACGCAGCGGATGGCAACTGACGATCGTGGATCGCAAGCGGGTCATCATCACATTCCTAGTGGTGGTTGTTCTGGCCGCGCTGGTTATTTGGCAAGTTCATTCGTGGCGCAAGTTTGACTGGGACATCTTTGCGCAATCGCTGCAACAACTGAGCTGGTGGAAGATCCTTGGCGCAGTTGCGCTCGTGCATATTGCGGATGGCCTTAGGGCAGTACGCTGGGCAATTTTTCTGCGGCCCGTAAAGAGAGTTTCCTCATTCAGTTTGCTTCCCGCCCAGTACATTGGCTTCGCGGGGCTCGCGCTTCTGGGTCGTCCAGGTGAGGTGATTCGACCGTTGGTAATCGCGCGCAGAACTGGGCTGACGTTCGCGTCGCAATTCGCTGTCTGGACGGTGGAGCGCATCTTCGATATCTCAGCTGTGACCGTAATCGTCGCAGCGGACCTGCTGTTCTCCGGCACTCTGAGAACGTTCACCGACAAACAATACGACATCATGCGGGCGCTCGGCGCTGTGCTGATATTAATCGTGTGTGGCCTGCTCAGTTTTGCCTTCAGCGTCTGGCGCAACGGTGAACAGCTCGCAGTCTGGCTGGAAGCCAAGCTGAGGCGAAGATATCCGCACGTGGCACACCGCATTGCTGCAAGGATCAGAATCTTCAGCGCCGGTCTGCATACGATTCACGATTTCGGATCATTTCTCGCCATTAGTGTCCTCTCGCTTGTGATCTGGCTGCTGATTGCCAGCACTTATTACACCGTGCTTCAGTCTTACAGCGATGAGACCGTCTATACCATGACGTTTGTCTACGGAATCATTCTGATGGCTTTCAGCGTGGCCGGGGGCGTCCTGCAATTGCCTGTGGTAGGTGGCGGGTCCCAGCTGTCCACTATCAAAGCGCTGTACTCGCTGTTTAGTACACCTCAGGAGCTGGCCACCAGTTGCGGAATGATGCTGTGGCTCGTGACCTTCGTGTCGGTTACACCGTTAGGGTTAATCCTGGCCAGGATTGAGCATCTGTCATTGCGGAAGCTTGGCGCTGAATCTCACGCGCAGGAAGAAGAGGTTGAAGCGGCCGATCAGCCGCTCAGCTTTGAGGAACGCTGACGAGCAACGCAAGCGATTCTTGATGGTCGCTTCTTCCAGCGTTTCTGGAGTTACTGACCAGAAATGGCCCAGCCTCCGCTGGAGCGGAGGCTGGGCTTCGGGGGAGGGCTCCGAATTCAGGAATTTGCCGCAGTGACGGGCTCTTCGGCTCGAATCCCGCTTCCTTCACCGA
Organism: Terriglobales bacterium; assembly: GCA_035538255.1. Lineage (GTDB taxonomy): Bacteria > Acidobacteriota > Terriglobia > Terriglobales > Acidobacteriaceae > Gp1-AA112. Next base: position 2,764 of record DATLKS010000726.1, on the reverse strand, counting down.
GGTAGAACTTGATCTTGTCGAGCAGTGCAGGGAAGAGATCTTCTTTCTGAAGACAGGCGGAGACGTCCTTGCCCCCGTCCACCGGACCGTAGCCGGTAACGATAATCACGGGTGTGCTCGGGCTCTTTTGCCGGATCTTATGAGCGAGTTCAACACCGTTCATTCCTTCCATGCGGAAGTCGGTGACAAGGATATCGAAATCCTGTTGATCGAATTTTTCCAAGGCTTCTTTTGCGCTGTAGGCGCTCACCGCCTTGTAGCCCTGCATCTCCAGAATTTCGCAGCTTAGACGCGCCAGAACCTCATGGTCGTCAACAAACAGAATGGCTTTCACCATTGCACCTTCTTGTCTTAAATTGTCTCCTGCAGTTGCGGTGCGACCGTCTTAACGAAAGTAAATTAATGCGAACATCCAGAAGGAGGAAAAGATAGACTCTCAATTCCAACGGATTAGTTGCCAAGCGCCAGCGGAAGGATGCTCCGAATTTTACCAAGGGCGCTAAACTGCGCTTTGCGGGGGATTCGCAACGGTGGCTATCCGCTTTGCTCTTAGTCAGTTAACTGCGACAAATTGGAATCGGCACGTTGCCGGGCGATAGTCGCTGTGCTAACGTCAAATTAACCCGCAGTGATCTTGCCGAACGTCTTCTCGGGGCGGTTAGCTCAGTTGGTTAGAGCGCCTGCCTTACAAGCAGGAGGTCGCAGGTTCGAGTCCTGCACTGCCCACCATTGTCCGGAATCCCCGATGTTCCCCGGAGTCTTAGCACCAACGAGTGGAGTGAAAGTAGCTGCAGGCTCATTCAACTGAGCTAGTCTGTCGGGATAATCGTCCCTTCATGGCCAGAGGATTTGTATTGCATGGAAAGCCTGGAAGAATTACTCGTCCGGCCTGCTCGAGCGCGCGTTACTCGTGGAATAAGTGTTGCCGCTCGGCAATATTCGGCATCGCGGGCTTTGTACGCATTCAGTATTTTTTTGGGCGCGTTCCTGCTCTTTCAGATTGAATTGATTATCGGTAAGTATCTGCTTCCGTGGTTTGGAGGAAGTGCAGCGGTTTGGACCACGTGCATGCTTTTTTTCCAGATACTCCTGGTGGGAGGATATGCATACGCTCATCTGCTAGGAACGCGGCTGCAAGAACGCCGGCAGACAAGCTTGCATATAGCGCTGCTTTTCTTGGCGTTCTGCGCGATGTTGGTACTTGCAACAAAGTGGCCTTCACCGATTACGCCGGAAACATCATGGAAGCCGGATCCCACCGGCAATCCAGCGTGGCAAATAGCTGCTCTGCTCGCAATTGCGGTTGGAATTCCCTTTTTTGTACTTTCATCTACAGGTCCACTGATACAACAGTGGTTCAGTCGCAGTTTCGGGCGCAACTCACCCTACCGGCTTTACTCACTATCGAATATTGGATCGCTCCTGGGACTCCTCAGCTATCCGTTTCTGTTCGAGCGGTTCTTGCGCATCCGCTCCCAAGCATGGATTTGGTCGATATTGTTTGCACTTTTGTTGGTAAGTCTGGGGAGCATCGCGGTTTTGAGACTGAAGGTTAATCCCGCACGGAACAATTTTGACGGCGACATCGAACTTTCTTTGCCGATGCGCTCTGACGAAATTCAAAAGGCCGGGCTTCTGCGTTTCTTCCAGTGGGGAGCATTCGCGGCCTGCGGCTCGGCCATGCTGCTGGCCACCACGAATCTCATGTGCCAAGAGGTGGCGGTGGTCCCGCTACTCTGGGTTCTCCCCCTCAGCCTTTATCTGCTGTCTTTCGTTATATGTTTCGACAATGATCGCTGGTGCCGAAGGGAACTTTTCCAGGCGTTGTTCCTGGTAAGCGCGATCCTGGCGCTCAGCAAGGCCGTCTGGAATCAGGACAGGTCAATCACGCTTCAAGTTGCGTTCTTGAGCATGGCTCATTTTTCCGTTTGCCTGGTGTGTCACGCGGAGTTGGCTCATCTGAAGCCTAGAAGTCGGAACCTGACGTCCTTCTATTTGAGTCTGGGAATCGGGGGAGCCGTCGGCGGCACGTTTGTAGCCGTTATTGCGCCGCTGATCTTCCACACTTTCGCTGAGTTTTACGTTTGTTTGCTTGCGTGCAGCGCAATCATTGCGGTTTCGCTCCTTGTGGAAAAGAACTCCTGGCTGCACCGGTGTCCATCCTGGACGCCTTGGGTAGGGCTCCTGATTGCAGCTTTTTTGCCCGGATCTGGATTGCTGGTACCTACGCCTTTGTGGCTGTTGGTGCCCTACAGTCCGATCTATCGCGTAATCGGCATACTCATTGGAGTAGCGACTCTCTGGGCGGTAGTGAAGCGGAAGCAATCCCCAGCGCGTCCTGCCTGGATGTGCATCTCGATCTTGAGCGTTGTAGGCGTTATCTCTTATGCCGGTTATGACGATGTCAACTTTGGACTCGACCGGACATCCTGGCGAATTCGAAATTTCTACGGTGTAAAAGAGGTTGACCGAGCCGGTGGGCAACTGAGCCTGATCAACGGGCGTACTGTTCATGGCACACAGTGGATCTCAAGAGCGCGCAGGGATGAACCGACCTCATATTACGATCGTGCCAGTGGTGTTGGCCGTCTCATTCAGGACTATCCACGTCACCGGACGAATCATGCCGCAAATCTCAGGATAGGCGTAATCGGATTGGGCGTGGGAACACTGGCTGCTTACGGACGTGCAGGAGACTATTTTCGCTTTTATGAAATCGATCCCGCGGTCATCGATTTATCTTTGGGCGAGGCGCCGCGCTTCA
>DATLKS010000725.1:0-2630 GCA_035538255.1 Terriglobales bacterium | reverse complement strand
TGCCGCACTCGGTGAGCGCGATCGGACCTTCAAGCGCAGCTACAATCTCGGCAATCGAGATAGCCTGCGGCGGTCGGGCCAGACTATATCCGCCCTTAATGCCTCGATGCGATACCAGCAAGCCGCCTTGCAGGAGCTGCTTCAGGAGCTTACTAACCGTCGGCAGCGGCAGGTGCGACTCGACGGCAAGGTCGCGAGCCGTGTGCAACGATTGCTCATGATGCCGCGCGACGCACGTCATCAGAACCAGACCGTAATCGGTCAATTTTTGCAGCCGGATCAATTGCTAAAGCTCCTTCCGCTCGCCTGCTGTAGTTCGTAAATAGTACCGGCTCAGTACACTTTTATTTTATGGCTTGGCCCTTACCTTTTCAAGCGATTAGCTCACATTAAGTCTTACGCTTCGGCTGGCAAAACGTCTCGGAATCCTCGAATGTGCATCGGGACCGATATTCAGCGGGGATGGCAACCTCAAGCAGAAGCCTCATTCCCTGACACCCTCCCCTCCGCTTTTTTGTAAAATCAGTCGTTCAAAGGACTTAAATACAGATAATCCGGCTTTTCGCTGGCTTAATCCGCAAGATATGCCGGATCAACATAGGTCGATACGCAACATCTTGCGGATCATCCCTGCCTCGACGTCTTGCTCCGGGCAATCGAACTGCGTTCTGCGTCCATGTCTTGGTCTACTCCTGGGTTGCAGCCCTCATGAACGCCTGCGGCTGAGAAACCTAGGTCCCCAGAACACCGCTTGCCTCAAGCAGAGGCACCGGCCGGACAGCGATTTGCCTTTTCTTCTCCTAGTCCGCATGCTACTGCGGAGATACAAAAAGTCAAGCTCGCGATTCCGGATTCCGCCAGATGCACTGACAGTCGCGTGGGACACTGCAACGCATCTCGGGGTCCGCAATCGACGAAGAGTGGCGTTCCCCGGTTCCATTTCTCCTCTGCACGTTCATCGCCCCTCAACTAGAATTCTTCGGGAGGCTTTTTATGAAGCGTCGCGAGTTCATCAAAGGAATCGCCGTAACCGGAATCGCCTCTACACTCAACCCCTCCCTGTATTCCGCGTCGAGTGGTGACATTCCCCGGCGGACGCTGGGCCACACCGGTGAGAAAGTTTCCATGGTAGGGCTGGGCGGTTACCACATCGGAAGTCAGTACGACGAGAACGAGAGCATTCGGATTATCCGGACTGCCCTCGATGAAGGCATCAATTTTCTCGACAACTGCTGGGACTACAACGGCGGGCAGAGTGAGATCCGAATGGGAAAGGCATTGCGCGATGGATATCGACAAAAAGCCTTTCTGATGACGAAGGTCGACGGTCGCGACACGAAGACCGCAGCCAATCAGATCGACGAATCACTGCGCCGCCTTCAGACCGACCACATAGACCTATTGCAGTTTCATGAAATCATCCGCATGAACGATCCGGAGCGAATCTTCGCTGCCGGCGGCGGCATGGAGGCCGCGGTCAAGGCCAGGCAGGACGGTAAGATTCGCTATATCGGATTTACCGGACACAAGAGTCCGGAGATTCATCGCCACATGCTGGAAGTCGCCGACCAGCACAAGTTCCTGTTCGATAGCGTGCAGATGCCGCTCAACGTGATGGACGCGCACTTCCACAGCTTCGAGAGAATCGTTCTTCCCATTCTGGTAAAGAAGAACATCGGGGTGCTGGGCATGAAATCCATGGGAGATAAAATCATTCTTCGCAGCAAGGCGGTTACACCGGTCGAGTGCCTGCAGTATGCGATGAGCCTGCCGACGAGCGTCGTGATCACAGGATGCGACTCGATGGATATACTTCAGCAGGCGCTGAAGGCCGCGCGCGAATTCAAGCCGTTGAACGAAGCGCAGCGCACGGCGCTGTTGGCAAAGACGGCTGATCCGGCGAAAGATGGCCAGTTCGAGCTCTACAAGACGAGTACCAATTTCGACGGAACAACACACAATCCGCAGTGGCTAGGATAAGCAGGACCGTCGGCGGTAGCCGACGGGGCTGGGCGGCGGAGCCTAGCGCCGGATTACACGATGTTGCAGGCAGTAAGTGCAGCCGCAAACACGCGGCTGCCCCACCGCCTCTGTCGGTTCAATACATGCCCTTGCCGTTGAATGTCGCTCTGTTGTCGGCTGGTGTGCTTGGCTTTCGCCACGGCTTTGACTATGACCACATCGCCGCGATCTCTGACGTGACCAGCGTGCAGAGCTCACCTGCTCGCGCCATGAGGTTGGGACTGCTCTATGCGCTCGGACACGCAGTCACCGTCGCCACACTTGGTTCGGCGGTTATTCTGTTTCGCCTGTCGCTTCCGCACGGAATTGATCGCCTGGCCGAAGTTTTGGTTGGCGCTACGCTCATTGTCCTTGGACTGTACGTCCTCGCATCTCTGATTTGGCGGCAACATAGTCACACTCCACAATCGCGAATACTCCTGCTGGCCGCCGCTGTTCGTTGGTTGCGCTGGAAGATTCGGCGGTGGCGGGATCCTCAACTGGAAAGGCCCGAATCCTTTTCCTGGAGTTACGATCCCAAATCGGTATTCGTTGTGGGAGTGATCCACGGTCTCGGAGCCGAGACGCCCACCCAATTGCTGGTGTTCTTGCTCGCAGCGAATCTGGGA
>DATLKS010000724.1:0-2239 GCA_035538255.1 Terriglobales bacterium | reverse complement strand
GCAAGCTGCTAGCCGTACGGGGAGGAACTCCTCTCGCACAACGGTCTTGGCGGAGGCTTGACGGTAACGTCAAGATCGTTGGCAGGACTGAGCCCACACTTTTCGCAGCCTAGCCGAACTTTCGCAGTTGCGAGTATTGTTCGTCTTTTTTGCCCCGATTTTCATAGTTAAGCTCTGTGTTTTCATTGTCGCTCTCTGAAAAAACGGTAGAGTGAAGACCAAGGGTCTTCCCTTCGACCGTGGAGTTCTGGCAGTCTGCCGTCAGCATGTTTCTGCGTAGCATCCATCGCAAAAAAGACGGCAAAGATCATCGCTACTTCAGCATCGTAGAAAATCATCGCGTCGCCTCCGGCAAGACGGTGCAGCGAACCGTTCTCTATCTCGGCGAGATCAACGATCAACAACAAGCGACTTGGCGCAAGACGCTGTCGGTATTTGATGAACAGGAACAAGAGTATGAGAACTTGAGTTTGTTTCCCGACGACCGCGAGATTCCTGCCGATGCGGTCGATAGCCTGCAAGTGAAACTGAGCGGCCTGGAACTGCGGCGCCCTCGTCTGTTCGGCAGTTGCTGGTTGGCGTGCGAGTTGTGGCGTCAACTGGGCCTGGATGAGTTTTGGGGCGCTCGTCTTAGCGGGTCGCGCGAAGACGTCGCTTGGGAAAAAGTGCTGCAGCTCCTGGTGGTGAACCGGCTTCTGGATCCAGGCAGCGAATTCCGTGTGCATCGCCAGTGGTACTTGACCACCGCCATGGATGCCTTGCTCGGAACCGATTTCGCCGTGGCCGAGAAGGATCGCTTGTACCGCTGTCTCGATCGCGTGCTGGAGCACAAGCAAGATCTCTTTCTATGGCTGCGCCAGAAGTGGGCCGATCTGTTTCAAGCGGAATTCGAAGTGCTGCTCTACGATCTGACCAGCACGTACTTTGAAGGTGCGATGGAAGAAAACCCCAAGGCCAAGTACGGTTACAGTCGCGATAAACGGACGGACTGCTTGCAGCTGGTGATTGCAGTGGTCATCACCACGGATGGCTTCCCGTTGGCTTACGAAGTGATGGACGGCAATACCAGTGACCGCACCACGCTGCGCAGTTTTCTCGACAAGATCGAAAAGACCTATGGGAAAGCCAAACGCATGTGGGTGATGGACCGCGGCATTCCGACCGAAGAGATCTTGCAGGAGATGCGGGATCCAGCACGCGAGATTTTCTATCTGGTGGGAACGCCGAAAGACAAGGTTCAGCAGTACGAAAAGAAGTGGCTGGATCTGCCCTGGCAGAAGGTCCGAGAGTCGGTGGAGGTGAAACTGTTTGAGCAGGAAGGTGAACTCTATGTGTTGGCTAAGAGTGAAGGACGGAGGGCCAAAGAGACTGCCATGCGCCGGAAACGTCTGGCTCGCTTGCTCAGAAAGCTCCGTGCCATGCGCCGGAGCTTGCCTTCCCTGTCCTCGTTGCTGATGCGCTTGGGCGCCGCAAAATCGGAAGCGGGCCGCGCTTTCCAGTTCGTGCAGATGCAAGTACCTCGGGAAGGCCAGCCGGTCACGCGCGAAACGTTTCAGTTTCGTGTGGACAAGAAGAAGCTGCAGGAGGCGGAATGGCGCGACGGGCACTACTTGCTACGCTCCAACCTTACCGCCGGAGATCCCGGCGTCCTTTGGACGCGCTATGTGCAGTTGATCCAGATCGAATCAGTATTCCGGTCGCTCAAGAGCGAACTCGGCATACGCCCCATCTACCATCAACTGGAACATCACGCCGACGCGCACATTCTGATCGCCTTTCTCGCCTACTGTTTGCAAGTGACGCTGAAGCAGCGCCTGTTGCTGTACGCTCCGGGATTGACACCTACGGCAGTGCTGGAGAAGTTGGCCGAAATCAAAATGATTGATGTCTGGATTCCTACGGTCGATCAACGTTGGTTGATTCTGCCTCGCCACACACAGCCAGCTCTCGATTCAAAGCTACTCATCGAGAAGCTGAAACTGCACTTGCCCAGCCAACCACCACCGCGCCTTGTGGCGCAAAAAGAGGGCTCCGAAATCGAGGTACAGACCGTCCGCTAGAGGGTCGCTTGTGGTGAAGACCTTTCCCTAACCTCGATTGATTCCAAAGCACTTAACTGGATCAGGAGTGCCCAACTGCGAAAGTTCGGCTAGCTAATGATCTCTCGCCGAGACGCCCGGGCAGGTCACGAGGGCGAAACTGTCAGACTGGCGGGCCCTGATCTTCGAGCCTAGCGGTG
>DATLKS010000723.1:0-1672 GCA_035538255.1 Terriglobales bacterium | reverse complement strand
TGCCGAAGGCGGTGTCTCGCGGTACATCCGTTACTATGTGGGCTGGCGGCGCGATGAGATCAGCTTCGAAAATCGCGACTTGCTGGCCTCTCAGAATTCGTTCAATAAATTGCTCGGGGGCAATTCTCCGAAAGCGACACTCTCTCTCATGCCGGGAACTTCGCGTTTTGTTCCTCTGGTCGCCCTCAGCTTCGGAGGAGCCTTCTTCACTGAAGATCCGCGAATCGGCTTGGGGAAAATGGCCGGCACGCCGGTAGCAAAGGCGCGTTCCTATCAACTCAGCGCCAGCAAAACGACTCACGGCACCGACATTCGGCTGACCCTGGGTCATGTAACCAAAAGCGCGGAACTCGCGAAAATCGATCCAGATACGGGTCTGCAGTTCAATGAGGGGCCAAGCCGGCTTCGATTCGTGACCCTCGCGGTACGTCGCAATTTTGCGCTGGGTTCCTTTCAGACAAGCATTTCCAAGGCAGACGCGCGCGATCTCGACTCCGGCGGTCCCACTCCTGAGGCGCCGCGCGCGATCTTCGACTTCCTGGGAACGGTCCAGAAACTTCCGCTGCATCTAGACGCAAAAGGCGAGTTCGAATTTGTCGGCAGAAAGCCGCTGGGAACAGGGTGCGATCTCGGGAACCTGAGCGCAGAATGTGTCGGAACCCCGGTGAAAGAATTCCGCGGCGCCTTAGTTCGGTCCTTCCTGGATAACCGACTCGATGCAGGCATGAATTTTCTGATTGCTCGCGGCTACACCGGGCAGACCACCGAGAACTTCTACCCTTCCGAGATTCAGGAAGTTGTCGGAGTGCGCATACCGTCGTACGCGAGCCTAAGCCTGACCTACAGGTTTGGCCCCACTCGCTAAACGCGTGCAGGAACAACGCACTTGTCCGATTCTCGCTGAGCGTCCGTTGTAGCTGGATTGCGTCGAACCTACGTGATTCTGAAGGCACCGGCACATAAACAGCGATGGTTTTTGATTTCCAGATCCAACCGATCGCTGCACGGGATCGCTTGGCACAGCATCCGCCTTTGTCCAAATGTACTGTTCCGGCAGCGGGCTATGAATAGAGATTTCGAGAGTCAGGACTCGAGGTGCTCTGCTCGGATCCAGATCCTGGTTTGCAATGGGTCGTTGGCCCCTTAGAGAATGGATTTCTACGGTTTCAGTTCGGCCAGAATTTAATTCAGTTCAGAAGCCTTGTTTCGTATCCCAGCCGAGCGAGCACCGCCGCAGCTTTCTTGTCGAAGGAGACGAATGTCTCCGCATGGAGCCAGTTTCCCTCGTAGGCAATGAGTCCGTCGGCGAAATCACCGCCAGCGTCCAAAACTGCAAGTCCAGCCTCTACGGCTGGCCGATTTAGGGTCACATTCTCCGTATCGGCCAGTGACCGAATGGCGGCGCCGATGTCCCTGCCATCAAACTTATATAGCCGGCGTAGCACCCAAAAAAACTCGCACAAGCAAGGAAGCGTTACCGCGATAATTTCAGCACTCCTTAGAATCCTATCCGCTGCCCTCGCCTGTTTTTCGTCGTCGCGCACAACCGCTCGGATTAGCACGTTGGTATCCGCGGTAATCTTCATTTCTTGCCAGTCCAGCCCGCTTCCGCTGCTTCGTTAATCTCTTCGATTGTGGCCGTCTTCTTTGTTCGACCCGCGAGAAAGCCAAG
>DATLKS010000722.1:0-2147 GCA_035538255.1 Terriglobales bacterium | reverse complement strand
TCGCCGATGCGATTCACGATGAATGCTTTGTTAGCGGCGTCGCTGGCCGACTTGCGATGAAAATAGAAACCGATCAGCAGATAGGAGCACAGACCAACCCCTTCCCAGCCGACGAACATGAGCACATAGTTGTTGGCCAGGATCAGCGTCAACATAGAAAACATAAAGAGGTTCAGGTATCCGAAGAAGCGGTAGTACCCGCCCTCATGCGCCATGTATCCCGTGGAATAAATATGGATCAGCAAGCCGACGCCGGTGACGAAAAGGAGCCATATGCTCGAAAGCGGGTCGAGCAGGAATCCGGCATCTGCCTGGAACGCAGCTGTGCCGCCGTCATGCAATCGATACGTCAGGTTTCCGGTATCAGTGCCCAACCAAGTGTAGAGAACCGTCTGATAGGGCCGGTGGAAATGGCTCGGCTGGGACGACCAAGCTGTGTATTCGAGGACAGCTCCGCAGGCGATGGCGAACGCCACCACGATGGTGCCCACGCAGACCGCGCTCACGGTCGCCCTCTGCAACTTGCGGCCAAACAAGAACATGAGCGTCGCGCCGAAGGCGGGAAGGAGCGGAATCAGCCAGATGTGTTCTAGAAATAGCATTCAGCACTCAGCATTCAGCACTCAGCCCGTCAACTGTGAATCAGCGCCTGGCCAAATCCGAAATGGCTGAATGCTGAGTGCTGACGGCTGATTGCTTCCTACCACTTCAGTAAATTCACTTCATCTACGTTGATCGTCTCCTTATTGCGGAAGAAGGCGATCAGAATACCCAGGCCCACAGCGGCCTCGGCCGCGGCGTCTGTGATTACAAAGATGGAGAAAACCTGACCATGCAGTCCTCCCCGAAGACGGGAGAACGCTACCAAGTTCAAGTTCACAGCATTCAGAATTAGCTCGATCGACATCAGGACGATGACCACATTGCGCCGCGTAAGCACACCGATCAAGCCCAGCAGAAACAAGGCGGCACCTAGGACCAGGTAATGCGGCGTCGAGATGTGGAGCATTGCGTTCATCATTCGCGATCAGCTTCTGGCTCTTCGCTTCAGCACTCAGCAGTCAAATTCTCTTTTTTGCCATCACCACCGCTCCAATCATTGCCACCAGCAATAACAGCGAGGCGATCTCGAAGGCAAACATGTATTGGCCGTAAAGCAAGGTACCGACATTTTGCGTGTTCTGCGCCTCGACGGCAGGTAATGGCTGGTCCGGGAAAATGTCCTTCCCTTTCGTGTAGACCGTGATGAAGAGGCCGCCCAACGTGCCCGCTGCGATGATCCCAACCAGCCACTGATTGTTGAACTGGCGCTCCTTTACTGTCCGCTCGATGCTCACCAGCATGATGACGAACAAAAACAGCACCATAATTCCGCCGGCGTAAAGAATGATTTGCACGCCAGCGACGAACGGAGCATAAAGCATCAGATAGAGCGCTGCCTGCGCCAACAGGGTAACGATCAGCGCCAGTGCCGAATGCACCGCGTTCCGGCGCGTGATCACCAGGATGCCCCCGAGGATCATGACGCCGGAAAGCAGGTAAAAGAAAAATGGTGTGGCTATGGGTGCCATATCGTTTGCCGTATCACCGGCCACAGTCCGACTGTAGCCGTCAGAATCAGAACGCCCAGTCCTATCGGAAGGAGAATTTTCCATCCTACCTTCATGAGCTGGTCAAAACGGTAACGCGGGAACGTGCCACGATACCAGATATAGAGGTACATGAACGCGGCAACTTTGATCGTGAACCAGTAGATGTCCTCGACGCGCAGGCGAACGGCGGGGACGCACAGGACCAGCCCAATCAAGCCGAGCACCGCGCCGAATCCGGCCAGACCGATGGTCTGAACCCTGAACCAGGGATGTTTCGGCATGCGCGCGGTGCTGTAAAAGCACATCGCTGCCAGAACGAGAAATGTGATCCCCGGAAATAAAGAAAAGACCAGATCCCAAGTCGGACCCGTCAGAAGATTGGGAAATGGCCGCAGCCATCCTCCCAGCCACAGTGTGACTGCGATCGACGAGACCGCGATCATCGCGGAATATTCCGCCAGGAAAAACAATGACCAGCGGAAGCCGCTGTATTCAGTGTGGAATCCGGCAGTCAGTTCGGACTCGGCTTCTGGCAAGTCGAACGGAGCCCGGTTG
>DATLKS010000721.1:0-1666 GCA_035538255.1 Terriglobales bacterium | reverse complement strand
AATCGGTTCTCGTCGTCGGTTATGTCGCATTCAACGTAGCCGATGGTGATTTCGATACTCTGATTTGGCCCCATTCGATACTTTGATTTGGCCCCACCTTACTGAAAACCATATACCGTGGACTCTGCTTCGGGGCAAACCGCCCCAAGGGAGGAACGGGTGGATAGGAGAGCCAAGGTGGAGCTATTCGAGCAGATTCGACGCGAGTATGAGCATGGTGGTGGAACGATTCGAGGGATCGCCAAGAAGTTGGGGATTCATCGGCGCATGGTGCGTGAGGCGGTGCTCAGGGCTGTTCCGGTAGAGCGCAAGAGACCGGTACGAGAGAAGCCGAAGCTGGAACCGGCGATGGCTTTCATCGATGCGGTTCTGGAGGCGGACAAGAAGGCTCCCCGAAAGCAACGGCACACCGCACATCGGATCTGGTGCCGGATCCAAGCGGAGATGCCGGAAGTGGAAGTGGCCGAGTCCACGATACGACGCCACGTTCGCGAACGGAAGATCGCGTTAGCGTTGCTACACCGCGAGACGTTCATTCCCCAGTCCTACGTTTGGGGCGGAGAAGCGCAGGTGGACTGGTATGAAGCTTATGCGGATATCTGCGGAGAGCGGGAGTTGGCCTATGTCTTTTGCATGCGCAGCATGGCCAGGGGAGGAGCCTTCCATTGTGCCTTCCCGCACGCCAGCCAACAAGCGTTTCTGGAAGCGCATGAACGAGCGTTTCTTTATTTCGGTGGAGTATTTGCTGTCTTGAGGTACGACAACCTTAAGAGTGCCGTGAAGAAGATTTTGCGAGGGCACCAGCGCGAGGAGACCACGCGATTCATGGCCTTCCGCTCGCATTGGGGTTTTCAGTCGGAGTTCTGCACCCCGGGGGAAGGTCACGAGAAGGGTGGAGTGGAAGGAGAAGGCGGGTACTTTCGGCGGAACCACATGGTGCCGGTTCCGCAGGTGGCCAGTTGGGAATCGCTGAACGTCTTCTTGCTGGAAGCATCCCGGAACGATGAGCAGCGTTTGATCGGCGAGCGGGCCCAGACGGTTGGTGCAGGAATGAATCTGGAGCGAGAACACCTGCATGCACTTGCGGAAGAGGGTTTTGATCTGGCGGCGATTCACTTTCCGCACGTGAATACCAGCGGCTGCGTGAAGGTGCTGACCAACTTCTACTCGGTTCCTCTGCCCGTCGGCCTGGAAGTGCAGGCCAAGGTGCACTCATCCTACGTGGAGATTTGGCACCAAGGAGAGTGCGTAGCGCGGCACGATCGCTGCTTCAAGCGCCAGCAGAAAGTACTCAACCTGGAGCATTACCTGGAGGCCCTGACGAAGAAGCCTGGAGCGTTCGCTGGTTCGACACCGCTCGAACAGTGGCGAGCACAAGGACGTTGGCCGGCCAGTTTCGATCGCTACTGGGAGATGCTGAAGCAACGAAGAGGCCAGCAGCCGGGAACGCGCGCCATGATCGACGTGCTATTGCTGGGCCGACCGTACGGATACCCGCGGCTGCAAGCAGTGCTTGAAAAGGCTCTGGATATGAATTGTTTCGATGTCGAAGCTGTGCGCCTGCTCCTGAATGCGGAACGGAACAGGAAACGAGAACCGCATGAGGCGGTCGAGGTGGGTGCTTTACGAGCGTATGACCGACCACAACCGACCACCAAGAACTACG
>DATLKS010000720.1:0-13406 GCA_035538255.1 Terriglobales bacterium | reverse complement strand
ACCTAACGAATCCGAATCGGCTGCATGCCCGATTTTGCCGTTCTTAGTCGCTAAGCCTCGCTGACGATCGTTCACGATGCGGGCGTCACCGTATGTAGCACCGCGTTTAGTAGCGGTGTCAAGCGCCCAATGCGCAAGCTCCTTCATGGACATGAGGAGAGTATATCGGGAGCGAGAGTTCGGAACGATTTCGTGTCTGGATGTTTGTGATCCAAGGCAAATCGCAAATCACCGAATCGCGAAATGACGCATTTCTGGATCGCGAATGGCATACTAAGAGATTCAACCATGCTCTCCCCAGAACGCATTCACGATGTCTTTTCGCGCATCCACAAGTTTTCGTCGGCAGATGAGGTGGAAGCCATCATTGCCGGAGGGCGCAGCGCTCTAACCCGATTTGCCAACAATACCATTCACCAAAACGTCGCGGAGGAGGGATACGTCGTTTCCATTCGCGTGGTGATGGATCACAAGACTGCGCGCTCTACTACAAACCGTCTGGATGACGAGAGCCTGAAGCGCGCAGTGCAATCAGCCGAGCAGATTGCCCGTGTACAGCAACCCGATCCTGACTTGTTGCCCGTCCTAACTCCCGATGAGGTGAAGGACTCTCAGCCCGTACAGCGTCACTTTGGCGCCACCGCATCGATCAAGCCGGAGGACCGCGCCGCAGCCGTAGAGCAGATCGTGGCCGTAGCCAAACGGCACAAACAGACTACGGCGGGGATTTATTCGAGTTCGGAGCATCTGGAAGCATTGTTGAATTCCCGAGGACTCACTCGGATACATCGGCAGACTAGTTCGGAAATTTCTATCACCATGCTGGCGGAGGATTCTTCCGGATGGCAGAAGGCGAATTCGCCGAATGTCGCCAATCTCGATCCCAAACGGTTAGCCGAAATTGCAGCAGAGAAGGCGTCCAAGTCTGCCCATCCGCGCGAAGTCCAACCGGGGAAGTACACCGTTGTACTCGAGCCGGCTGCAGTGCTCGACCTGATTGGCTTCATGTTCTTCGATTTTGGTGGCACGGCTCTGCTCGAGCAGCGCTCGTTCCTCAACAACCGAGTCGGTACGCGCCTCTTCGGTGAAAACATCACCATTCGCGACAACGCATATCATCCGCTGCAGTCGGGCGCAACATTTGACGGAGAAGGTGTGCCTCGACAACAGGTCGCATTAATAGAAAAGGGCGTGGTGAAACATCTGGTCTATTCCAGGGCGACGGCCCGCAAAATGAAGCAGTCGGAGTTAGCACCTCAAGTTGGTCCCATCGCTCTCACAGGGCATGGCTTTCCTTTACCGAACGAGATCGGCGATGCGCCAATGAACATCGTTGTCGATGGAGTCGAAGAAAACGCCAAGTCGGTCGACCAGATGGTAGCGTCTCTCGACCGGGGAATCCTGGTCACCAGGCTGTGGTACATCCGCGAAGTCGATCCCTATGAGAAGATCCTCACCGGCATGACGCGAGACGGTACTTTCTTGATCGAAGGTGGAAAGCTGGCGGGAGGGGTCCGGAATTTCCGCTTCAATCAAAGCCTCATAGACATGTTGCAAAGTGTGGCAATGTTGGGGCACCCCGTGCGCTCCAGCGGGGAAGAATCATTCGACATGGTAGTCCCTCCCATGACCGTTAATAACTTTAACTTTACAGAATTGACAAAGTTCTAATAACTTTATTGGCAATTTCAGGTAACCTCCAAAGGTACATGGTGGCAACGTGAACTTGGGACCGTTCGACCAGCACTTTGGTAACTTTAACCGCCCATGACACCAGATATAACCTCAGCGAAAGTGCCCGCAAAGGACTATCCCGTGGACGAATTAAGAAGTTCAGTTAGGTTTCCGCTGAAGCTTCCCGTTGAACTTCGTGCCGAGCCGAGCGGTGTCACGGGTCAAACCGAAGACATCTCCGCCGGCGGCGTGTTGTTTTACATGGATGCGGCTCTGGAGATCGGTTCGATTATCGACTTCGCTATCTCTATGCCGGCAAGCGTGTTGGGAACAGCAACAGATGTCATAGTGAAATGCACTGGACGTGTGGTACGCTGCTCCAAACACGGCGATAGAACGGCCGTGGCCGCGGTGATCGACGAATACCATTTCGACCGCACTCAATAGCTTCTTCTAACCATGAGCAGCAGCAACAGCGGCGACCAGAAGGCACCCGCCAAAACAGCGCCGGCCAAACCTGATGCATCTCTTCCCGTTGGGAACGGGGCGGATACTGGTGCGATAGAACAGGCGATTGCCAGTGGCACGATCCGCGTGATTCTCGCCGATACTCAAGCGATTTACCGCGTTGGCACGAAGAAGATATTCGCGTTGGAAGACGACGTGCGAGTTGTAGCGCAGGCCGAGAACTTGGGTCAGGTTCTGGCTGCCGCTGCAAAATTTCCTGCTGACGTGCTGTTGTTCGAAGCGGCGATCTCTCCCAACTCTCCTGAAGCAATCTCTGAAGTCTTGAAACGCGCTCCGAATTTGAAGGTGATCGTCCTATCCCCGGAAAACGACGAGGACACGACGGTCGAATATTTTCGGCGCGGAGTTCGCGGCTTGCTTCCACGCAGCATTGCTCCAGAGATGCTGGTGAAGTGCGTGCGCAAGGTATTCGCGGGCGAAACCTGGATCGATAATCAGAGCGTCAATTGGGTGATCGAAGCTTATCGCGCTCAGGCAGCACAACTGACGTCGCCGCGGCCGAAGACCAAGCTTTCCGACAAGGAATTAATCATCATCTCCTGCGTAACCCAAGGAATGCGCAACAAAGAGATTGCCAGCGAGATCGGTACGACCGAGCAAGTGGTCAAGAACTACCTGCGCAAGGTGTATGACAAGTTAGGCGTTTCCGACCGTCTTGAACTGGCTCTGTATTGCATCCATCACCGCCTGCTGCAGGGCTCGGGACGCGGCCAGATTCCCGAGGAGTCCGCCGCCGGTTTAGCTGCGAACATAGCTACCATCACTGAGTAGCCATCTAGCGACGTAATATCTTTACTCCTGCCCCAAGCACAGCTCCGTTATCAGGTTCCTGCACAAATGCGACCACGCGTAAGTTCTGGGGAGTACCCGGTTTGGGAATACGTAATCTGATTTCTTTTTCAATTCCTTGCTCTCCGAGTTTCGCGATTCTCAGAAGACTCCGAACCGCAGCAACGTGTCTGAGGACTCTGCCAGAGTTTTCACCGCCATCAACATGGGTTTCATCGATGTTGTCAGCCAAGGCAACGTATAGATCGGCGCGCTTCGCGCTATGAGGCAGAGAGCTGATTTTGATTTTTACCGCGATTTCGGTCGCATTGATCTCTTCGGTCGAAACGAGCACCTCGGCTTTTTGCTTTAACGCAGCTTCGTTGAGTGCGCTTTGGAGGAGGCGCGCGTCATTGCCAACGAATTCGCGGCGGCCGTCAACGACTATTTGCGGTGTATACGGGCCTGAGATGCCGAAGCGTCGCGCATACTCTTGTTGTCGGTTGGTGTAATCACGCGAGGAAAACCGATCGCGCCAGCCAGTCCCGTCCCAATAGTCTACATGCTCGCTCAAAACGACTATTTGCTCCCCATTTATCATCTGGTGCGAGTCGAGCTGGCGCAGAAGCTCATCCGCCGGAGGACAGCTCGAGCATGCCTCGGAGGTAAACAGTTCAACCAGAATGCTCGAGGAGGAGACATTCTGACCATTCACTGTTTCTGGTGAAGATTGTGCGTAGGCGGTCCACGCCAATGCACAAGAGACTGCGGCGAAGACGATGATTGGAAGTCCGCGCACTGAGGATGTGATGCGCACAGTTCAACAACGTTACAGGAATCGGCGAGAGCTTGGCCGATGCAGTGTGGAAACTCGGGACCAGTTTGCAATCTCTCACCGACGGGACCCTGGTAACTGTCCGACGAGTTATCGCGCCCGCATGCGACCCGGATACAACGTGAGATGGGATGTATGCGAGAGCAGAATCTTCAGATCTTGATTTCCACTTGCGAATCATTGGGCGACCGCACCGGCATCTCCGGCTCGGTGTGTAACGCGGCTTCGTTCGTATATCGAATCACTTCCTCGTAGTCGCTGCCAAGGAAATTTTGCAGCCGTGACGTATCCATCAGATAGGAGCCAATCAAATAGGGAAACGAATCCGGTGGAATAGAGGTTACGCCCATATTCCACATGAATTCGACAATGGCTCGGCAAAGTCTGACCGTCGGTAGTCGCTTGATCCGATTACCTGCAATCTCGGCGCATCGAGCCACAGTAATGGGATCACCACGGCCAGGTACGTTCAAGATGGTCAGAGAATCCGGCGCCTTCGAGCGTGCCAGGAGCCACACTACCAATCGCGCAACATCGTCCACAGCTACGAACTGAAATCTGTGTTCGAGGTACGATCGTCCGAGGGGCAGAATCATCGGCAGTTTCCTTCCACGGCGCGCGAGCATGCGTCCGATACGGCCTTGCCCGTAGGCTTTACCCCGGATGCAATTGATCATGTAATTTTCCACCGACGCGCCGGCAAAAATCGGAGGCCGCAGGATATAAACGTCACAACCGCCCAGATCCCTGGCGCGCGCCTGTACTGCCAGATCGGCTTCTTTTTTCTGAATCGCATATGCAAGCGTGTGTGCTTTGAGTTCATCATTCTCGCGCGCCGCACGCTTCAAGTTAGGACCGTAAACTGCGACGCTGCTCAGGTAAATCAATTTCGCGACCTTGCCGTCCAAGCGGTTAGCTTCTGCGATCGCTTCGAGAACACGCGCCGTTCCTGCAACGTTGATTCGCCACATGCGATCGAGATCGAGCACGCCTGCTCGCAGCGGATCGAGTACGAAGGCAAGATGCACCACGGCAACGGCCTTTGTTTCGCGCAGGATCTGCACCATCCGACTGCACGAGGCTTCCTGGCCTAAATCGATCTTTTCGAAGTCAAGCGAGGTGGAAGTTTCGATTGGCGGACGAATGTCCAGGCCAATTACGTGGAAGCCCTCAAGCAGCGGCAGCAGACGGGTGCCGAGACTTCCGGCAACGCCAGTGACCAGCAATGAGGGCTTCATCGAAGCCATAGCTACTTGGGGTTGGCAGGTTGAGCCGTCCCGGTTGATCTGGCCGAAGGCGCTGAATTCGGCGGTATGGAAGGCATAGAGGGAGTTGCAGGAGTTGCGGTAGCGGCTGGAGCGGCGCGCGGGTTCGCAGTCTCTGGACCAAAGTAGGCCTCGTTGTACTCCGCCTTGCTGGCACTCATGATTTTCTGTCGCGAGTCCTCGAGATGTTGCTGGCTGATCTTGCGCTTGATCTCGTCCTTCACCCGATCGAAGGGCAGCTCCTCTTTGGACTCCACGCGATAAATTGCGTATCCGATCGAGTCCGAGATGACCTCGGAAACCTCATGTGGCTTCAGCGCAAAAATTTTTTGCTCTTGTGTGGGAGCCAGCGCTCCACGCCGTCTCGTGCCGAAATTAGTTGTGGGTGGAGCTGTCGTGTTCTTCAATTGCTCGTAAACAGACTTCTGAATTTTCTCCGGATCCTCGCCCGCGACTAATTGCTGTCTGGCACTTTCAGCGATTGCGCTGGAATCGGGAGGTGGAGTCGCTGGGCTCGCTGGAGTCGCATTGCTTGCGACATTTGGGCTTCGAGGAACGAAGATTCGCGTAAGCGTGACCTGCTCGAAAGCGGATGGATTTTGGTCGTAGTAGGCCTTCTCATCCGCCTCGCTTACGTTCGCCGCCTCTGCCTGAAGTTTGCGTTCCGCGTATTGTGCCAACATCTGCAACCGCAGCAGCGACGTTTGTTCAGAGAGTTGATTAGTAAAATCAGGATCCTTTTCGACTCCAAGCTTTACCCCTTGGTTTGCGGCGGTGATGACCTGGACATACCTCGTTCCTATCTGCCGATACACAGTAGGTGACACTCCCGGAGGCGCTACCGCTTTGGTGAGCTTTTCGAATTCGGCACGGGTCACTTGCGTCTTGCAATCTGTGGGAGAACTCGTCTTTACGGCAGGATTGGCTGCAGTGGCCTTTGCAGCAGCGGATCCAGTTCTGGACGCAGTCGCCGTTCGTGCAGGTGGTTTTACAGTGCCGTTCGGTGAAACATCGCAGATTCCCTCGATCGTAATCACGGGCGTATTCTCAGGAACGGCTTCCAGCGAGGGCGTTTTGGGTGCGGCAGGCTGGCCAATCGGGGCTGAGGCCGGCTGGGCGGAAGAACTGGCAGGAGCTGAAGCAGGTGCCGTCGCATTTTGAGCGAAACCCACGGAGATGCCGGCAAACAGAGCGCTACACGATAGGAAAAGTTGGCGTCGAATCAAGGTGCCTCCAGGGATGAAGGGGAGAAATCGATGCTAGCACAGGTAAGGGAATGTAAGGCCCGGGCCTCGTGACCCCATATTAAGATTAGAGTACCAGCGTGATGGCTACCTCCTACATTTCTGGTGCGAGTAGCATCCGCACCGAAAAGCGTTCGGTCGCGCGGAACTCGGTTATCGCCGCCGTGGCCATCACAACGCTGAAGATCATAGTCGGACTTACCACGGGAAGCCTAGGCCTGATTTCCGAAGCGGCGCATTCCGGACTCGATCTAATTGCCGCCGTTATCACTTTCTTTTCCGTGGGAGTTTCCGACAAACCTGCCGATGCCGATCACCAATATGGACACGGCAAAGTCGAGAACTTCTCAGCTTTTATCGAGACTGGATTGCTGCTGGTTACATGTGTGTGGATTGTGACAGAGGCAATCCGTCGCCTATTTTTTCACCATGTCGCGATCGAGCCCACGGCGGTAGCTTTTGCGGTGTTGTTCCTCTCCATGGCCGTGGACTTCTGGCGCTCTCGAGCTCTGGGCAAGATGGCCCTCCGGTATGACAGCCAGGCGCTCGAAGCAGATGCGCTGCACTTCACCACCGATATCTGGTCGAGCGGCGTTGTAGCCGCCGGCCTGGCACTTGTATTAGTCGGACATCGATTCTCTATCGCCTCGTTGCGAGTTGCTGATCCGATAGCTGCCTTGGCCGTCGCCGGCGTAATCATCTACGTCAGTTCGCGGCTGGCGCGGCAGACAATCGATGCGCTGCTCGATGCCGCTCCGCGTGGAATCCGAGG
This sequence comes from Terriglobales bacterium, assembly GCA_035538255.1. Classification (GTDB taxonomy): domain Bacteria; phylum Acidobacteriota; class Terriglobia; order Terriglobales; family Acidobacteriaceae; genus Gp1-AA112. Next base: position 6,320 of record DATLKS010000720.1, on the reverse strand, counting down.
GCAGATCGTCCGCGAAGTAGGTACCGTGCGCGGAGTTCTGGATGTCGATCGCGTCCGCGTGCGGCGAGCAGGGAATCGCTACTTCGCCGAGGTGCAGGTCGCAGTGAATCGAAATGCCACTCTCCAGCATTCCGACAGCATGGCTTCATCCGTAACCGATGCCGTGCACCGTGTTTTGCCTGACGCAGACGTCACCATCCTGACGCTCCCTCGCGCAACCGGACGGGAAAGCATCTTTGACCGCATTCACGCCGTTGCTGCACGTCATAATCTGGGTGTACACGACGTGAATGTTCAGGACCTGGATGGGAAGCTGCACGTCGAGCAGCATTTGGAACTCGACGAGCGCCTCTCGTTGAAAGAAGCTCATGATTTCGTCACTGTACTTGAGGCCGAGATGCGCAGTGAAGTGCCTGAGATCACTTCCATCCTCACGCACATCGAGAGTGACTCCGCAACGATCGAGCCGGGCGATACAAGGCTGAAGAACGCGTCACTCGAAGCTAAGCTACGCAGAATTGTCGCCGAATTCCCGGAAGTAATCGATCTACACGAGGTCGTGCTCAAACGCGTGCGCGAACACCTCTATCTCTCGTGTCATACCACTCTGCCGGACGATTTGTCGCTGGCTCGTGTGCACGACATTTCGACAGCTCTCGAAACTCGGTTTAAGCAAGCGGCTCCTGAACTCTTTAAGGTACTGATCCATACCGAGCCGCAGACCGATAATCGCAGATAGGATCCGCAAATACTGCTGAGCCGCTCGGAATTTGTAGTCACTTTTTTACCAAGGTGAGAATCGAATACGGTATGCAAAAGCACAAAGTGGTTGTTTTCAGCCAGCCTGGCTGACCGCCGTGCCGCGTTGCTGAGGCCTTCCTCTCGGAGAGGGGAATCGATTTCGAAGTTCGCGACGTTTCCAGTGATTATTCTGCCGTGCGTGAGCTGGTAGGAAAGTACCAGAGCCGTTCTACTCCCACAATTGTCGTCGGCGACCAGGTGATGATTGGCTTCGATCCACAGCGGCTTGAACAGATGCTCCAGGTTTAACGCTCGCAAGCTCGAAGGCTATCTGCTCATCGCTGCTGCAGCATTCTGCTACGGCGCTTCCGCGGCTCTGGGAAAAGCAGTCTTCAATGGCGCAAGCTGGGTGCGCGGCTCGGGAATCGATGCTCTCATCCTCTCGCAGACGCGATCCAGTTACGCGCTCCTTGTCTTATTTCCTATCCTGCTCCTGATTCGCGGACCGGGCGTGTTGCGCGCCAGCCGGCGCACGCTCCTGATGTGTACAGCTATGGGAGTTCTTGGCGTCTGCGGCGCCAATTTCTTCTATTACTACGCGATTGCTAAGAGCACGGTTGCAACTGCAATCACTGTCCAATACACCGCTCCAGTTTGGGTTTATGGCTACACCGTTGTCGTGGGACGACACCACGCTACCTGGCTTCGCAGCGTGGCCGTGCTACTCGCATTCCTGGGATGTGCGCTGGTTGCGCTCGCCGGTCCTCAAGCACAGTTCAGAGTAAACACCATTGGAATAGTTGCAGCTCTGGGTGCGGCATTTTCTTATTCCTTCTACAACGTGATCGGCGCTGATCTGCTGAAGCAGTCGTCACGTTGGCTTGTGCTCTTCTACACGTTGCTCGCTGCCACGATCTTTTGGCTCATCGTGAATCCCCCGTGGCGAGTGGTGGCACGGCACTACTCGGGACGCGAGTGGGTGTTTTTGTTTGCCTTCGCCATGCTCTCAATGCTGCTACCTTTTGCGCTGTATCTTGGTGGTCTGCGGTTACTCGATCCAACCAGTGCAATCGTTACCAGTTGTCTTGAGCCAGTGTTCGCAAGCGTGCTCGCCGCGCTCTTCGTGGGGGAAAAGCTGAGCGGATGGCAGATGGTGGGCATTGCGTTAGTGCTGTGCCAGTCGGTGCTGATCCAATTGCCTGAAAAGGAGACTGGGTGACTCGACTTCTTGCTCCGAATCCTTTAGCTGACCCTCAAGACATGGTTTGCGCTCGCGGGAATCTACTCTTTGTCAATTGGCAGAAGTAGGAGAGCCCCCTCGGCGCAATCAAAGTTCGAAATGAAAGCTGGCGTCGCCGCACTGAGGGGAATGACAGTCCTTATGGGAGCTCCGGATTCGATTTTTCGCGGGACTCCTGCGGCGCGAGCAGCAAAGGCAAACGATAATCTTTTGCGGAAGCATGTCCAGCTCGAACCCAACCAATGCGAGTGAAAAGCGAGCCTGAAATGCTGGCGGCGCAGGCCGCGCGGACAAGCTGCGTCGAGCCCCGCCCACTCGTGAACGCTGCGGCGAGTCTAAAGGCGAGCGGCAGAGGACCTGAGAGCACTCCTCCCAGCCTCGTGATTACACCACTCGGGCCGCTTTTCAGCGGTTGGTTAGCAGGTCGGGAAGCCACTTCCAGCTTCACGCCTTCCAGGGTTTCGCCGAGCGATGCAGCGATTCCGAGGATATTAAGTGGGCGGCTATCTTCATTGCCCATCAGTTGAATTGCCGAAACTCCGGCGGCCAATCCGGAAAGCGCAAAGTGAATGGGCAGACTGTCGCTATTCTCATTCCACACCGGAACAGCAGTCGCGCCGATCAGGACTCCCGTATAGGTCGCCATTCCCAATCCGGAAAGAGCGGCAAACAGCCCGGATCCTCCTTCGATGATCTTGAACATCGTTCTTGCCGAATTTCGTCGCGTCCAGTTCGCGATCTTCGCGATCATGGCAGTCGGACCGAAGGCGCTGACGATATACACGCCCACGGACATAGGACTCTGCACTTTGAAGACGCGAAGCATGTTCAAAAATCGCGACGGTACGCCGAGATCGGAGACCAGCAGAGCGGGAGATAGGAGAGATCCGATGGCAGCTAGCGTCCTTGCATCTTTCACGATTTCTGCGTCAGCGCCGGTCATCTGTGCGAACTGAGCGATTACCGCCGCTGCGCCGGCCGCTCCCCCGACAAAAAAATAGATTGGGATCTCCCAACTCCATTGCGGCTCTTTGAGCAGGTGAATCCCGTAGTAGCCGCTAGCGACACTTGCAGAAGGAATCGGAGAGCCAGCCGGGCGCACTCTGACGTTGTCTACGCGGCCAATCTGGGCTGCTTCGCGACGGACTTCCTCGAGCCGGTGCTCGCGCCGTGAGAGCGAAACATCAGGATCGCTGAGCTGCATCCGAGATCGGAGACGGGAATCTGTCATCGCCTGCCTCCCAGAAATGCCAGGAAGGTAGCTGCAGCCATAACTCCAGCTCCGATTGCCGCGGATCTCCAGCCTTGTTTGGCGTAGATGGTCGGGACCTCTGGCTTCGGAGGAAGGTTGTACTGCCGTGCATCACCTCGGGTGATGAAGAAGGCGTGAATACCGCCAACGCTGGTGTCCACTGGATCGTACAGAACAGCATCTTCCATTCCGCGGCGATGCAGGTCGTCCACTCGACGCGTGGCCTCAACTCGCAGTTCCTCTAATGTTCCAAACTTGATCGATTCGGTCGGACACGCATGAGCGCATGCAGGCGTGAGTCCCGCCTTTTGGCGGTCGTAGCAGAACGTACACTTGAAGGCACGTCCATCGTGCTTGTTGCGCTGAATCACTCCGAATGGGCAAGCGACAACGCAATATGAACACCCATTGCAAATATCCGGCTGGACGTATACGCCTCCGAATTCCGTGCGGACGATAGAACCGGTCGGACACGCTTCCAGACATCCTGCGTTTTCGCAGTGTTTGCATACGTCAGACGAGAAGCTCCAGGAAGCCACTTCGGGACTGTTGCCACCGTGACCAATTTCCGGCCTATGCTCGACGAACTTTACGTGTCTCCATGTGGAGTGCCCGAGCGCGCCGGTGTTGTCGTAAGAAAAGCCCGTCCAATTGAAGCCATCGTCGCTGAGATCGTTCCACTCCTTGCAGGCGACTTCGCAGGCTTTGCAGCCGATACACAGCGTTGAGTCGGTCAGAAATGCCGTGGTCGCGCTCATGCCGCCTCCTGCATTTTGGCGTGCAGCTCGCCGAGCGCAGCTTTGCCGCGCGGACACCGGCCAGCACGGATGTCGCAAACGAGCGCTTTAGTTTCCATGATGCGGACGTTCGGCTCCTGTGATATGGCAAGCAGATCGTTCGCCGTGTCGCCTTTAGTGAGACCACGGCGCCCCCAGTGGTAGGGAAGTCCAACCTGGTGGATGCGCCTGCCCTGTACAACCAGTGGTCGCATGCGTGGCGTGACTAGTGCTCGGGCTTCGATGATGCCGCGTGGACTCATGATGGTCGCGAACTCGCCGGGCTTGATGCCGACCTCATCGGCCATCTCAAGCGATATCTCGCAGAACAGTTCCGGCTGAAGTTCTGCCAAATGGGGCAGCGTTCGCGTCATCCCACCTGCAGTGTGATGCTCCGTCAGCCGGTAGGTCGTGAGTACGTATGGAAATCGTTTATCGAAGGGGAATCCGTACGCGTTGTCAGGTCGTTCTTTCTTCTTGGCCGGCGGATTGTATGGACGATCGGGATAGAGCGCGTTTGGCACCACGGCTTCCAGCGGCTCGTAATGCGTGGGGAGCGGACCGTCTTTAAGACCGCTCGAAACCCACAGCCATCCCACACCATCAGGATGCATGATGAACGGCTGATCGCCGCCGATCGCCTTCATGCCCTCTGCATTCTTCTCTGGTTTGTAATCCGGAGGAACGTCTTTCTTGAAGTCAGGTACGTCTTCGCCAGTCCATTCGCGCTTGTTCTCATCCCACCATACAAGCTTCTTGCGCTCACTCCACGGCTTGCCGTCAGGGCGAGCAGATGCACGGTTGTAAAGAATGCGCCGGTCAGAGGGCCAGGAGAATCCCCAACCGTGTCCGAGATAGTCATGCGGCTTGCGCATGTTGGCAATGTTCTGTCCCGGTTTGGGATGAATGCCGGAGTAGATCCAGCAGCCGCAGGCCGTGCTGCCATCGTTTTGCAGCTCGGTGTATTCGCGCACCAGATCGCGCGTAGCGGTCTTGTAGCCGTTGATTTCGCACACGATGGCGTCTACGGATGGCTCGGCAATCTCGCCTCGAGTGGGATAGTCCCAAGTGAGGGCGCTCAAACCTGCATTTCGCGGATTTGGATTTGCCTTTGCCTTCTCCTTCATTCGGCGGCCGAGGTGATACATGAACCACGTTTCGCTGCGGCAGTCGCCGGGAGGGTCGATGGCCTTCTCGTGAAATTGGACCAGGCGTTGAGTGTTGGTGAAGCTGCCCTCTTTCTCCACATGTGATGCGGCAGGGAAGAAGAAAACTTCGGTCGCAATATCTTGGGTTTTCAGTTCGCTGCGCTCGATCTCTTGTGAGTCATACCAGAACGAAGCTGTTTCCGTTTCGACAAAGTCGCGTACGACCAGCCATTTGAGTTTGCTTAGCGCGGCCCGCTGCAGGCGGCCATTGGGCGCTCCGACTGCCGGATTCTGGCCCATAATGAACATACCTTCCATCTTGCCGTCCTGCATGTCGAGCCAGTAGCCCAATTCAGAATGGTCTCCCGTTACGCGCGGCAGCCAATTAAACCCGAAATCGTTGTCCTTTGTGGCCTTCTCACCGTACCAAGCCTTCAGGAGGCTGATGATGTATTTATCGAAGTTGCTCCACCAGCCGGCATTGCTGGAATGCCGCTGAATAAATTGTTTGAGCGTGTCGGCGTCGCTCTCCCAAAATGGCATCGGCAAGTAGCCGGGCAGGATGTCGTACAGCGTCGGGATGTCAGTCGAGCCCTGAATGCTGGCATGCCCGCGCAGAGCCAAAATTCCGCCCCCCGGACGCCCGATGTTGCCCAATAAAAGTTGCAGAATTGCCGCGCTGCGAATGATCTGCACGCCATTGGAATGCTGCGTCCAGCCTACCGCATAACAGATTGCACCGGTTTTGTCCGGCCCAGAGGCGCTGGAAAAAATCTCAGCAACCCTTGTGAACTGCTCCTTTGGGATACCGCAGACGGTCTCGACAAACTCCGGTCTGTAGCGAGCGAAGTGGCGCTTCAGGATGTTGAAGACACAGAGTGGATGCTGCAGGCTGGGATCAGTCTCATGTTTACGGAGGTCCCCGGCCTCTCCCCCTCGGTCTTTCCCGTGACCGCCGCCTGCTTTGGCATGACCAGGCTTGACGGCATCCGCATGTTCGGGCTCCCCTTTGTAGAGCCACGTCTCCGGCAAATATTCTTTCTTTTCTTCGTCCCAACCGGAGAAGACGCCGTCCATATCATCGGGCAGCTTCACGTCATCGCGAAGGATGGTGGCGGCATTGGTGTAGTGCTTTACGTATTCGCGGAACTCCTTGCCATTCT
>DATLKS010000719.1:0-1645 GCA_035538255.1 Terriglobales bacterium | reverse complement strand
ATACTTCGTAGGGGAAACGCCCGTTGAAGCGGGCATCGCCGGTCATTTTTCTGGCTACTCACATAGTAAGGAGGCGGAATGCTCCGCGTGGAAATATGCGATTCGGCTGAGAGTTTGATCCTAAAGCTGGAAGGCCGATTCACCGGCAGTGATGCCGAGCACACTCGCACGCTGACTACGCGCTTGGCTGCGCGCGAAAAGCTGCTCGTCGACCTGACAGAGGTCGTATTCGTCGACGCGACGGGGGAAGAAGTGCTGTCTTTCCTTGGCCGATTCGGAGCCGAGTTCGTCGCCCCCAATTCTTACGTGTTCGACGTGTGCGAGCGTCTGAACTTGCGCGTGGCTCCAAATGGCAGCGCGGACCTGACCGGGTTTGAAGAGCCTCCTACAAACGGTGACCAAGCTCATCCCAACAAGTCCAAAATACGGAAAACGTAAATCCATCGGAGCCCAAATATGACGTCGACTGAAAAGCTTGATACTCATCGCAAAGCACTGACGATAAATCTCGACGCTTCCACATTTGGTTCCTTTGCCGAAATCGGTGCCGGGCAGGAAGTTGTTCGCTGGTTCCTTTTCGTCGGCGGCGCCTCGGGCACTGTTGCGAAAAGCATTTCCGCCTACGACAAAGAGGTCAGCGACAGTCTCTACGGGACCGGTTCTCGTTATGTCTCCAGGGAGCGGCTGGAGGCGATGCTGGAAACCGAGTGGGCTCAGTTGCTCGGCCAGTTAGACAAGACTCGCGGGAAAGACAAGCGGTTCTTCTCTTTTGTCGACACTGTGTCCGCGCGGAATTATGCCGGAACAAACGATGCCCATGGCTGGCTTGGACTTCGGTTCCAGTCCCATCCTGGCGGCGAATCCAGCGACATCCTCCTGCACATCAACATGCGGGACTCTTCGAACGTTCTCCAGCAGGAAGCCGTCGGAATGCTGGGCGTCAATGTGCTCTACGCTGCTTTTTATCAGTTGCAAACAAAGGAATCGTTTTTCGAAGGACTCGCTCAGGACGTGGTGAGGGAACGAATAGAGATTGATTGCGTCGATTTTCGCGGTCCGGCTTTTGCGAGTTGGGATCGCCTCACGCTCCAAGCTTATCTGGTGCATGCGGGACTTGCCGAGGCTGTGTGCTTTTCGCCTTCGGGCGAAGCTCTGCCTCCTAACGAATTTCTGCACAACAAGGCTGTTGTACTGGCGCCGGGATACTTCGGGCATGTGGATCCCGATCATGCGCAAATTCATACGCAAATGCTGATGGCGGGCATTGAAGAGCTTCGCGGGGACTTGGGAGAATCCACTTCTGGTCCTATTGGCTGCTTCTGCTTGTCGGCGGCCCCGATCACTGCACAAGAGTCAGCTCCGGAAATCTCCGATCTCCTGACTCGGATCCATGCGCTTCTGGCGCAAGGCGGTAATGTCCTCTTATTCCGCGAACGGGAGCTGTACTACATGACTGCACTCGTGAATCGCTATACGAAAGCTCCCCTGCGCTTTATCGCCGGTCTCTCGCTCTTGATCCGGGCTTTCGATGATCCCTACTTCAATCTGGAAGGCAGACTTCTTGAAGCTCTGGCGCGTCTCTTAGCTCGGAACGTACGCGTCTACGCTTATCCTATGACTGCCACAGACCTACAGCAGGCGGTCA
>DATLKS010000718.1:0-2241 GCA_035538255.1 Terriglobales bacterium | reverse complement strand
GAGCTCAAAGGCAAGGCAATTGAGGTGCGACCGGGGAATTTGCTTGTAGGTGTTCCCCTGCTCGCGTTGTCTCTTGGTCTTTTCATCTTAATGCGAATAACCGGCGTCCTCGAAGTCGAGGGCTTTGCAATGTACGGTGCGCTGGTTGCCGGTGCGTACTTGCTTTTTGGCTCGGCTCTGATCAGTGCCATCTGGTTCCCGCTTGTATATCTGGCCTTTACTCTACCCCCTCCCGACACCGTAGTCGCTTTTGTCACGCAGCCGATCAAAATCGCCATATCGTCGTGGGTCGTATCTCTGCTCCACCTACTTGGTTACCCGGTCGCAAGTTCAGGAGTGACAATATATATCGGTCAATACCAACTGCTCATTGCTGCCGCCTGCGCGGGCCTCAATTCGATTGTGACGCTAACGGCGCTCTGCTTGTTCTACGTTTATCTGAGGCACCGCTCCAATCCCATCGCTTTCCTGGTGATCGCGTTGGCAGCGATTCCGGTCGCAGTTGTATCGAATTTTGTGCGCGTCCTGGCCCTCGTTCTCATCACCTATCATTTCGGAGATGCAGTCGCCCAGGGGTTCGTCCATGAGTTTGCAGGCCTTTTGATGTTCGCGGTGGCTCTCCTTACGATTTTCGCGGTTGATCAGCTGGCGGCTCCGCTGTTTGGCGAACGCAAAGCGGAGCCATAAAGCATGAAGCCGACGCTAAACACTTTCGACGAGCCAAGGATTGATCGTCGCAAACTTCTTCTGGGATTGCTTTTCTGCTCGGTTGCAGGGTTTGCTGCCTGGCGCAGGCCCACACGACACCTCGATTATCTTGGGGCTCAGAAACTTGACGATCTCGTCCCCAAATCGATCGGGCCCTGGAAGTTCGTGGCCGCTAGTGGGCTTGTCGTACCTCCCAAAGACCAACTCTTGCAGGCGATCTATAGCCAGCTTCTGACCCGCGTCTATTCGGATGGCGAGAAGTCGGTCATGCTGCTGATTGCTCAAAGCGGCGGCCAGACAGGCTTCCTCCAGATCCATCGCCCGGAGATCTGCTATACCGCCGGCGGTTATCAAATTTCAGCCATCACCCCACACTCGATCCAGGTCGGGCCGCAAGTCGTTCGCGCCAATGCCATGGATGCTTCAATGGGCGGATCAACCGAACACATTCTCTACTGGACCCGCGTCGGCGACAAGGTGCCGATGGACTGGACCGAGCAGAAGCTCGCTACCGCAGAACAAAATCTTCAAGGGATCATACCTGATGCGATCCTAGTGCGTGTTTCCATGGTCAGCGACGACGGAGACGCCGCCAAAGCATCGCTCGACGAATTCGTTCGCCTGATGATCGCTTCGATACCGGTAAAAAGGCGCTCAGTCTTCATTGTCTGATTGGGCGCATCGCCCGGCATGTCCACAATGAGCTTTACGATCCGCTTTTGAGCTTGAACGGTTTCAAATAGAAGATGATGAAGGCCACAGTGGCTAGAAGCAGTGCGATGGCGCCCAGATCCTGGCCGTGATTGCCGAGATAGTTTGCAGCTGCGCAACCAACTCCAGCTCCGAGATAGTATAGGAGCGATGCGTCCTTTTCGCCACGATCACTCGTCGAGCGTTGGAGGAAAAGTACGATCAGACCCGCAAAAATTGCGAGCGTCACCCAATCGTAAACTGTTTGCATCTATCCCTCCCGGTTCGCCTGCTGGAACCCCTCAATCCTGCATGCTATGGCCCAATCAACTGGATTTTCAACGGGGCAACTTATGCGTCAGCGGATTATCTTCGCACTCATCATCGCGCTTGCCGCGACCGCTTGTCAAAAGAAGGCGTCAGGTCAGACAGTCGCTGTCGTAAATGGCGAAGAGATCACTGCGTCCCAATTAAATTCAGCGTTGGCTGGTGCTGGAGGTGACACAAAGCAGGCTCGCCAAGCTGTGCTTCAAAAGCTCGTCGACCGAACCTTGCTCGTGCAGCGGGCCAAGTCCGATGGCCTCGACAAGTCGCCGGAATATCTCAACCAGCTTCAGACTACGACCGACGACATTTTGATCAACATGCTCGTCTCGCGCCGCCTGAACACCGCACAGATTCCCTCCGCCGATGAAATCAGCCGCTTCGAAGCAAGCCGTCCCGAAATGTTCGCTGGTCGCGAAAACTGGACCCTGACACAGATTGTCTATCCACTGCCCAAGAATTCCGCCGTGACTGCGAAAATCGCCGCAGCGAAGACGCTCGACGAGATCGCTCAGATCC
>DATLKS010000717.1:0-2376 GCA_035538255.1 Terriglobales bacterium | reverse complement strand
AAACCGCGCGTGCGACCCTCGATGAGACGGCACACCAGGGCGTCACCGTGGTCACGGGTAGATATGCTGTGCTCACTATTACCGATACCGGAATAGGAATGGATGAAGCGACCCGCCTCAGAATATTCGAGCCCTTCTTTTCCACGAAGGAAGAACTGGGCACCGGGCTGGGACTTGCAACGGTGTATGGCTTCGTTAAGCAGAGCGGCGGCTACGTCTGGGTTTATAGCGAAGTCGGAAGGGGCACTACATTCAAGATTTATCTTCCGGAGTCCAAAGAAGTTTCCCAGGATGAAACCGGGGATAAGGTGAAGCAAATCGCGTTGCCGCGTGGATCGGAAACGATACTCCTGGCAGAGGACGCAGAATCGCTGCGAGAATTGAATCTCGAGCTCCTCGAAGCTTTGGGCTACACCGTCTTGGAAGCGGCGCATGGTGTAGAGGCGTTAGACAAAGCTGCGGAATATCATGGATCGATTCACCTGCTCCTGACCGACGTAGTGATGCCGGGTATGAGTGGCAAGGAGTTGGCTGAGCGATTGGCGATTTCACGGCCAGAAGTGAAAGTGATCTATATGTCGGGTTACACCGACCATACGGTCATTCAGCACGGGATTTTGAAACCCGGAACTGCTTTTCTACAAAAGCCTTTTACGCGCGAAACACTAGCCAGGAAATTACGCGAAGTGCTGGGCACGCCCGCTTCGTCTGCGGGAGATCAGCCGTTCCCCTGAAGCTTACCTTTGGTCCAGCGGCCGTACATTGTGGCGTAGCTCAGACCGATACGCGTACCCGGCGGCGGAATCGACGATGCCGGCTCGAACCGAATTCCGTTCGACGTAAGCCAGCAACAGGCGCAGCATTACATGGGTTGCTGCAACCCTGTTCGATTGCGACACCCCGCGAAAAGCACGCGGAGTGCGGCACCCACAGCCTGGGTGTTGCACACGGAAACCAAAAATCAGGCTGCGCCACGCCAGTACCAGGAGGGAAGGGGTTTACCTCATGCTCGCCGTGACCTGCCCATTCAGTGTTTCCGTAATGGTTGCAACTGTGGGCGCGCCGACCACGCTGTTGGAATAAGCAGGGAGAACATTGCCGTTAGCACCAGGGAAAAACGGCCCAGTCTCATCGCATGTAACATTGGAACAGTTGAGCGAGACATAGTAATCGCGCGTATCGCCTGCATCTCGGCTAATCGTAACCGTCACGTTTGCCATATCCATGCTGCCTCCAACTATCGGGCCGCTGATCGTGATTGAGCTTATCGAGGTGGCATGAGCCGGCAAGTCACACATAACGTAAGCGTGAGAATCGCGGCAAACAGGAATTGACGGCTGCCGGCCGGCCACAGCGCAAGGCCATCGGTTGAATGATCGGTGAGTTTGCTGGACTGGCCTGTCTCAGGATCCAGGCAAACATGCCGCGAACGTTGGCGGATTTCGGAGGGCGACTGCCGCAGCTCCCGGCACGATGGCCGCTCCACAGATCCAGACGAACGTCGGTGAGCGCCTCATTTATGCATCTATTCTGAGGCACTCGCCCGGATTAATCGCTTCTCCGCAATCGGTGCACTTCCGCGGAGACTTGCCTGTCAGCAGCCATGTGGTGACTACCTGACGGCGGGCTGAGGTCGGGCGTATCCATAATGGTACTGCTATCCACCTTACTTATGGTTCGGCCAGCATCTATTGTCGCCCCGGCACCGAACATAGTTCGGTGCTACCACGTTTCGAAAGCAGCAGTCAACAGAAATCGCTCGGTTGCAGAATCGGAGCGGCGAGCGCGCGGGAAGTCTGCGCATGCAGCCGACCGATCATAGATGGCCAAATTCGCTGTTATTTCCCTGTTATTCCCTGATGAGATTATCATCGATCCAAAATGGGAATATCCTCCCAAGTAGTTGATGGGCAGGAGCTTACTCCATTTTCTCCGCAGTTCGCGCCGGCTGTTTTCAAGATTTTCGCTGTTAATTTCCCTGTTCGCAAAAAGACCACTCGTCCCACGAAGAAGGTTGCACTGAGTGGTTCCCTTTTGATCCAGCACGGCTAAAAGCTGGTACTCTCACCGCAAGGAGACACTGCATGGCGCGCAAGGTGACTTACTGGGTGACTACGGTTCTGCTGGCCGCGTTGTCGGCCTTTGCCGGATTTAGCTATCTGTCGGGTAATCCGCAGGCGGTTCAGGGATTTGCGCATGTGGGATATCCGCAGCAGCTTCGCATCATCCTTGGTATCGCCAAGCCGCTGGGCGCGATCGCGCTGGTTGTCCCAGGCTTCGGAAAGTTGAAAGAGTGGGCCTACGCTGGATTCGCGTTCGCCTGGATCTGCGCGTTCTTCGCGCACTATCTGGCGAAGGACGGCCCGAGAGCGTTCG
>DATLKS010000716.1:0-10072 GCA_035538255.1 Terriglobales bacterium | reverse complement strand
TCGCACGCACGTTCTCGAAAGTTTATGGCATGGCCGGAATGAGGCTCGGCTATGGCGTCAGTTCGCTTGAAACGACTCAGCGATTGCGACGCTTCCAAACTCAGGACAATGTGAATATGGTGGTCGCGCAGGCCGGAGTCGCGGCGATTCAGGACACCGAAGAGATGCACGGTGCCGCGCGCAGAAATGCCGCAGATCGACAGGAGTTTCTCGCACAAGCTGCGCGTCGCGGCCTTACGGCTATTCCTTCTTATGCGAACTTTGCGATGATCGACGCTGGGCGTCCGGCAACCCAGGTTGCGAGCTATTTCAAACAGAACGGAATCCTGGTCGGCCGGCGTTTCCCGCCGATGGACAACTTTGTCCGGGTATCGTTCGGGCGGCCCCATGAAATGCGGCAGTTCTGGCGAGTGTGGGATGGAATGAAGGCAAGCTGAGCTTCTAAGCAGCTAAGCTCCTAAGCTTCTCAGCCACATCAAAACGTCGGGCGGGCTTTCTCATTGGCAACATGTGAGCTTGAATACGCCACAATTCAACGCCCCTCTTCTTCGAGAAACTTTTCCACTTCCATGGCTGCCATGCAGCCTGATCCCGCCGCCGAGATGGCCTGACGATAGCGGCGGTCCTGGACGTCGCCGCAAGCGAAGACTCCGGGCACCCTGGTGAACACGTAGTTCTTGGTGAGGAGATACCCATCCTGATCCGTATCCAGTTGCCCATTCGCCCACTTCGCATTTGGCTCATGTCCAATGCCAAGAAACATCGCGCTTGTCGGAAAGTCCCATTGGGCGCCGGTTTTCAGATTGCGCAGGCGAAGGCCGGTGACTTCCTTTTTCTGAACATCATGCACGTCCTCGACGACGGTCTCCATGAGGAATTCGATTTTGGGATGCCGGCGAGCGCGATCTAACATAATCTTCGACGCGCGGAACACATCGCGCCGATGAATAATCGTAACCTTATTGGCGAAACGCGTGAGGAATAACGCTTCCTCCATCGCCGAGTCGCCGCCGCCGATCACCGCGATATCCTTGCCGCTGAAGAAGAAGCCATCGCAGGTTGCGCATGAGGAGACGCCGTGTCCAATCAGCGCCTGCTCACCGGGCAGCCCAAGCCAACGGGCAGAGGCGCCACTGGCAATGATTAAAGTACGCGTAAGCAATTGAGTGCTGCCGAGGTTCAGCACGAACGGACGCTTAGTGAAGTCCGCGCTCACAAGATGCGCCATTTCATAGTCGGTGCCGAAGCGGGCAGCCTGCTTCTTCATGTTCTCGATCAGCTCCGGACCCTGAATGCCGTCAGGAAATCCGGGGAAGTTCTCCACCAGTGTAGTAATACCGAGCTGTCCACCCGGTTCGTGGCCCTCGAGAACAAGCGGGTTCAAGTTGGCACGTGCAGCATAGATTGCTGCGGTGAGGCCTGCGCACCCCGAGCCGAGAATCACCACATTGCGAACGGAATTATCCATAAGCCTCAGGAGATTGGATTCAGCAGACCGCAATAAGACTCAGTGCCAGGATTTGGGAATAGTTATTGTACAAGCAGGCGGATCAGTGCGGATGATCGCTGCTCGCAGCCGGCATCTTCGTTTTGCTGGCGTTGCCCGCGCGTGGTGCAGGTGATCCAGAACTCAGCCATGAGATATCGCTGGCCAGCATAGTATGCAGCTTAAGTAAACGGCGGTAATCCGCGAGCACAGAAGATGCCTGGGCAAAAATCGGATCATAGCGCGACTGGTCCACTCCTTCACAACGCGCCAGCGCGACCGTTGTCTTTCCTGCCCGCTCCAGGCGCACGCGCGAAGCCGGCGTGTCACTCTGGATCACTGCAGAAGGCTTGCTTATAGCGGTTGAGAGTTTGTCTTCAATCGAAAGAGCCAAAAGGTCCTTTGCGTCGCGACCTCGGAATACCAGAGTTTCGACCGTGTTCTCGGGATCGACGCTGAGCGAATATTGCACTGTGGCCAGAGGCAGACCGCTCTTCATGTCGCGACGCAAACGAACATACTGGGCACTCTTGTCTGCCTCAACCGTTGAGACTCCGCGCGAGATCTCGTAGTCGCTATCGAAGGCCGGCGAGTTTGGCAGCTTTGTCAACGCTTGCTTTAGCTCCTGCTGCTCATCCGCGCTGGGTGTGCAGACATTCAACACGGTTACCTTCACGGGGGGATTTTGATCGGTGCTCTTTGGTGTACCGGGAGCGGCCTGGCCCAACAGCAGAGCGGGAGGCAACAGAATGAGAAGGATCGCACGCACGAAGCGGATTGTAGAACAGAAGCTGCTTAGCTTCTAAGCTGTTAGCTGCCTTTCAGTGGCAGATGCTCCAGTCGTAGACGCTTTTCAGAAAAACAACAGCAGATTCCTCGGGGTAAAAACCGGCCCTTCGGAATGACAGTTTTAAATTGTCATCGCGAGTTCATGAGTCTCATCGCGAGTTCATGAATGTTATCGTGCGTTTATGAGTATTGCCGCCGAATTCGTTGTGCCGTTGCCTCATTTTTGAGCGCTATCACCCGTTTTTGACTGTCACTGCTACTCATGAAACGTGAATCAGCGAGAGTGCGGGCCAATCCACTGATCGACCCAGTCGTTCACAGTCTTGTACCAGAGGCGGCTGTTCTGCGGCTTCAATACCCAGTGGCCTTCATCGGGAAAATACAACATCTTTGATGGCACTTTGAGTAGCTGGAGTGTGGTAAAGAGCTGAAGTCCTTCTGAAAGGTCAAGACGGTAGTCGAGCTGTCCATGGACCACCAGGGTAGGCGTCTTGAATTTGGCTGCCGATTCATTCGGTGACCACTTCTTGTAAGTACTGGGATTGGTCCAAGGAGTTCCTTTGAACTCCCAAGTGTTGAACCAGAGCTCTTCTGTTGTCCCGAAAGAGGAAACAGCATTAAACATCCCATCGTGGGAGACGAGGCACTTGAACCTCGTCGTATGGCCGAGCAACCAGTCGATCATGTATCCGCCATACGACGCCCCCAGCGCACACTCGCGCTCTTTGTCGACGAATGGATACGCCTTTTCGACGTAATCGAGACCACGCATCAGGTCGATGTATGGCTTACCGCCCCAGTCACCGTTGATCTCGTCGATGAACCTTTGGCCATAGCCAGTCGAACCGCGAAAATTGATCATGATCACGACATAGCCATTCGCTGCGAAAAGTTCTCCGTTCCAGCGGTACGACCACTCATCCCCCCAAGCGCCTTGCGGGCCGCCGTGGATGAGGAACTTCATCGCGTACTTCTGCGCAGGGTTGAAGCCCGGAGGCTTGAGGATGAATCCCTGAACCTTCGTCTTGTTTGCCCCCGTGAACTCGAACGATTCGAGTGGGCTCATCTCGACTTGGGAAAGCAGCGCATCGTTCACATGACTAAGCTGTTGTGCTTCCAATGGAGCCACAGAGGAAATGGCTGCTTTGTAGATTTCGTTTGGTGCCTGAATCGACATCCGACTGAAAAAGATCGTTTTCCCGTCGGCCGTAAATAGGGGTTCATCATTCGATCCGCCGAGGACTTTTTCGGGCTCGCCACCGCTCATCTTCACACGCCATAACGGAACTGCGCCGCGATCGTTGGCGGTAAAGTAGATCGTCGAGGAATCCGGGGTCCAGGTAAATGCATCGACCCAGCGATCGAAATTCCTGGTCAACTCCGTGGTTGCGCCACTCTTTCGGTCGTAGAGGAGAAGGCGAAAGCGATCACTCTCATAGCCGGCTCGAGCCTGCGAGCGATAGGCGATGTAGCGTCCGTCCGGCGAGTAAAGCGGGATGGAATCGCTTCCCGGGCTGCTTGATATCTTCTTTGGCGTTCCTCCTGTAATGGGAACGACGAATACGTCATTGTTCGTGCTTGTCGCCTCTACCTCGTCGATATTGCTGGTGAAGGCCACCTCCTGGCCGTCTGGAGAGATGGCGTAGAGGTCTTGGCCACCCAGATTGAACGGCGGCACGTCGTGGTCGCCGGGTGTAATGTCCGTCGGCGTTCCCCCGTCAACTGGAACAACAAACAAATGGCTGCGCTTGAAGCGCGTGTAGCTCGACCAATGCCGGTAGAACAGACGCGTAAAAATTTTGGCTTTGACTTTTGATTTTGTGACATCTTCGTCGCGCGACTTGTTACATGAATCGTCTTTGCAATCCGGATACACATCAGAAATAAAGACAATTCGCTTGCCGTCGGGAGCCCACAGTGCGCCATCTGCCTCGGTAGAAATTGAGGTAAGCTGGCGCCCATCTCCGGTTAGCGAGCCAGTTTGGGAATCGAATCCGGCGATCCAGATTTGCGAGCCGCCTACAGCGCTGGAAACGTACGAGATGCTCTTGCCATCAGGCGAAAAGCGGCCGCGATTCTCTTCGGCCTGGCCGCTTGTGATCTGCCTAGACTCTCCACCTGCCGCAGGAACAATCCACAAGTGCGGCTTTCTGGTGTTTTCTTCCAAGTTCACGTCAACTGCAGAGAACATCACCCAGCGCCCGTCGGGCGAGATCTGGGGGTCACTGATACGCTTCAGCGCCATCATGTCTTCAAACGTGAATGGATGTTGTTGCCCGGAAGGAGCTATGTTCTGCGAAGAACATGGAGCAAATGCCAGAGTTGTCAGAGCGCAAATCAGGAGAAGCTTGCGAACCATTTCGGAACCTCCGGAGGCGCGAATCAGATTACAGGAACGAGGCTCCGAGGAGAAGGATGGTCGAAGCGGGTGAAAACCCAAACAGCATGTGGAATTGGGTTTTAGCTCCGTCCCCGGGAGTGCCGTGTAAGGGGTGCCCGTGGCCTGCAGCAATTGCGACGATTCTAGGGCTTTTGTAATATGCCGACGCTGTTTCTGCAGTGCTACTCTGCCGAAATAGCGGCTACAATGTCAGCGGCGAGATGACCAATGAATTTCTCCAGGCGTTACTCATGGCGGTTTTCCGCGATTTTCTGCCTTCTCCTAGGGCTTTCGACAGGACTCCAGGCGCAATTCACCATCGGTTCTGGCAACACCCCTCAGGTTCCTGATATCGCCAACGAAGGCGCGGGGCCAATCGACCCGTCGCAGCCGAAAGGCACAACTCCGGATGAAATCATCAAGAAGTTCACCGCGAAAGAGGACGAATTCAAGCAGGCGCGGGACCAGTACACCTGGACTGAGGACATAAAGTATCAGGAACTGGACGGCCAGTCGGTAATAGGTGAGTTTCGCCAGGTGTCAGATATCGTCTATGACGATCATGGACGACGACTGGAAAACGTGAAGTTCGCGCCGCAAACGAGTTTGTACGTCACCAAAGAAGATATGGACGACCTCCGTAAGCGCACGGCATTCTTGTTGACCACTGAGGAATTGCCCAAGTATCAGGTGATGTACGTCGGCCAACAGAAGGTTGATGAGTTGCAGACGTACGTCTTCGATATAGCTCCAAAAGCTATTGAAAAAGGGCAGCGCTACTTTCAGGGACGCATTTGGGTGGACACGCAGGACCTACAGCTTGTTAAGACCTACGGTAAGGGCGTTCCCGACATAGGATTTAACCTCAGCCCAAAGAAGAAGAGGAAGCATCCCGAAGACGAACAGCTTTTTCCTCACTTCGTCACCTACCGCGAGCAAGTTGACGGGAAATACTGGTTTCCGACCTATAGCAAGGCCGACGAGGTTCTTCACTTCACGACCAGCGATGCCCACGTAAAAGCAGTAGTGAAGTACACCAACTAGAAGCGTTTCGGATCTGACGTAAAGATCCTGTACGGGCAGAACGATATCACTAAGAACCGGCCTCAGGGCGCCGGGACCGGAGATCGTCAGAGCGCCGAGCCAAAGTAAAGTCAGTGGTGGCCGGGCGCCTGTGCCTTTTCCGCTTCTAGGGAAACACCAACTCTTGCGATATCAGGCCGCAGGCGCCAGCGATCTGCTTGCAGCCTGCTGGATGAATCGCTTCATCACGGTGGCCCACATGACCTTCTTTCGCATGGCGCTCTCTTTCACACCTCGTCCCTGGGCAAACATCGCCAGCAGAGTGCGCATCTTGAGCACGCGAAGAATTGACTGGTCACCAGGAGCAACTCCATACGCTTCTATGAAACTCTCCTGCACTCGCTGTGTAATGGTGCGATTGCAAAACGGGTATTTCTCTAGAGCCTCGACCGAAGCTAGGAACGCGGCAGCATCATTGAATGAGATGCCACGCGCAGACATCTTTCCGTAATCGCCGACGCCTACACCATCCTCAGTGACTACGATGTTCAATGGAGTGAACTCATTGAGCACGGCCGAGCTGGAAATCGATCTCTTGCCTCGTGGCAGTAGATTCCTCGCTCCCGTGAGAATCATCTGGATGGCATCGTCGTCGAGCCCTTCGCCCCGGCAGCTCATGCACAGCGTCTCCATTTCTCCCAGAAGTTGATGAGGGTCGAATATTTGATGCGCATCAGCAGTTAATTGATGAAAATTCCGCAGCCACTCCCCCGTGCTGGCAGCCGCGTGGCGCAGCAAGGTACTGTCGTCATAACCCGGCAGGAGAGCCGCCTTCATCATCATCGACTGCAGTGGCAGCCCCTGGACCTTCTCAGTCACCACGGCGCCCAGTCGGCTGAAATTGCCTAATGGCCGAGGGACGCCGGGCAATCCATTGCCAGAAAACTTCTGGTATACGCGTTCGAGATTGTCGAACTCGGCCTGCGCCTGGTTGCGCGCATGTTGCCCACCCAGCTTGGACGAACGATAGACCTTCGCGGCGATGCGCTCAACGCCGTTCGCGAAGTCGGCGACGAGATCGTAGATGAAGTGATCGGATTTCGGAGTGTGTCCTACTACCCGGATATTGCGGAGTTCACCGCGCCTTGGGAAGAGTTGCGCTACATTTTCTCGAAGATCGGAAACAATCTGGTCAGTTACGTTTTCAGCCATTCATACTCCCGGGGATCGTTATAGCAGGGGAACAGAGCGTGTAAAGACACACCAAAACTAATCAGAGGACGCAGGAGCAGCTTTGGTTCCAACCATGCGACCGATAACTTAGATGTAAACACCTGAAAATAGGTAGTCTGCTGCAAACGTGAGTAGCACCTTAATTCCCGAGGCATTCCCAACGTGAGTACCTGGATTCTCACATTCGGTATCCAAGGAATCACCTTAACGATAATGTGCCGATTTCCTGAATTGCCTCACGACCAGCTCTAGAAAATTTTCCAGGTCACGCCTCTGGTCTTCGTTAACCTGGAGCTTAGCCAGGACATGGCCGGCGATCCGCGCAGCAGACTGTTGCCGAACCGTCGCGGGCAGGTCGAGCCGGCGCAGAAGGAAGGTTTCGATCATCTGGATCTCTTCTGGCGTAATCTTCTCAATCCCGGCAAATGTGACCTCGGCGTCGTCGCGCGTGTTCCAGAACGGCTGGGATTCTTCGGGCACCCGATCATGGACCACGACTGTTCCTGCCACGTAATCCCCAAGCCGTTTGTTTTGCGGACTGAGAAACACTGCTAGCATTCCCACTCCGTAAACGCCCGGAAGCAGATCCACGGATCGGATCAGGTTTCTCGTCATCGCTTCCTTGGCCGTGATTTCCCGTCCCGAATCCTGGATGACGCGTATGCCCGCTTGGCGCTTGCCTGGAGTCTGGCCCTTCCAGAATGTTTCGAAGATCGAGAAATATCCCCAGTACATAAGGAAACCGCCGAAGATGTAAGCCGCGATTACCCACTTCCGCAGCTCAGATGAAAAAGCAGCTCCTGCGCTCACGATGGCGAAGATAATCAGAAGGAATAAGAACGCGAAAAATTGAATAAGCGTGTCAATGAACAACGCCATGAAGCGGCTGCCCAGACCGGCGAGCGGAAATTCGAGCTGTACCTGCTCGGGAGTGTCGATGATAAGCTTGTCAAAATTCTCGCTCATGATTTCCGCGTACTGGCTCGAAAAACGAAGACCATACTGGGAAGAACTGGAGAAGCTCCTGAAACATTGCGGCTCGGCCGGCATCGGCGCGCTTAGCCGGAGCGAACTGCGCAGCCTGAGCCTCTTGTACCGTCAAACGGCCGCCGATCTCTCGATCTTGCGCGAGGACCCCACAGGACGGCTATACGCCAAGCGTCTGAATCAGCTGCTTGCCCGCGCTCACAATATTATCTATACCGGCAAACGGGTTACCGCCGCCGGCATTCTGCCCTTCTTCACGAAAACCTATCCTGAGGTGTTCCGAAGGAATTTCCGGTATGTCCTCACCTCATTTGTCATATTTCTTGCAGGTGGCGTGGCTGGATTACTGATGACGCTTCACAATCCTGCATTCCAGTTTCAGGTATTGGGCCCGGAGATGGTCAACACCATTGAGCATCACAAAATGTGGACGCATTCGGTAGTCGCCATCAAGCCGGTCGCCAGCAGCTCCATCATGACCAACAATCTTTCCGTCACCTTCCTGACGTTCGCAATGGGGATAACGGCGGGACTGGGCACTCTTTACATGATCTTCTTCAACGGCCTGCTGCTCGGAGTGGTTGGCACAGCCTGCTGGCTGAATCAGATGAGCTTGCAGGTGTGGAGTTTTGTAGCTCCCCATGGCGTGCTGGAGTTGCCCGCGATCTTTATCGCCGGCGGCGCTGGGTTGCGCATCGCTCATGGCCTGCTCTTTCCGGGATTCCTCTCGCGCAGAGATTCACTGCATGCCGCCGGAGCCGACGCCATCCAGCTACTGATTGGGACGATTCCCATGCTGATCGTCGCCGGCATCCTCGAAGGATTTTTTTCACCCACATCAGAGACGGCGCTGCTTAAGTTCAGTGTGGCTGCCGGACTGTTTCTACTGCTGGTGCTCTATTTGAGTCATCAGACTTTGTCGGGCACCTCTTCCATCAAGAACTGAGCTTTCAGAATTGCCCGCGTTCCTTCAGTTCCAAATACTTGTTCATCGCGACAGTCGAAATCTCGTTGGCATCGACTTCCATGGCCAGCGCGCCGCGTTCGTGCATTCGAGCCAGCAGGAGTTCACGGCGATGCAGTGTCTCGACGGCCGCAGTGTAGCGGTAGAGTTCCTCGGCTGTGTTGGGACGATCCCTGGCAACCTGCTTGAGATCGGGCTGACCGATCACCACGAAGAGAACCAGATGGCGTCCGCACATCTGCATTGCCGCCTGAACCACTTCAGGAGTCATAGCGGTCTCGGACAGGTCAGTGATCCAGACCATGAAGCTCCGTCGGCTTTGCATGCTCATGAGTACACTGGCAGCGCGAAGGTGATCGGCTTCCGATGGCTCTCCGTGAAGACGTGCAAGCTGATCGAGCATCGCTCGCATATGGTGATGCCCACGGCTGGGCGCCAGACGCTCCTGCACACGTCGGCCATAGCCCAGCAGCGCCACGCGATCACCACCGAACGACGCTACCTGTGCCAGGTTCAGCGCGGCGTCCACGGCAAAATCCAACTTGCTAAGTTTTCCCAGCCGCGCGCGCATCAGCCTACCGCAGTCGATCACGATCCAAACCGCCTGGTTCCGTTCCGCGCGATGCACCTTGGTTACCGGTTTGCCGCGTCGAGCAGTTGCTGTCCAGCAGATGTCGCGAAACTCGTCGCCTTCGCGGAATTCGCGCAGATACTCAAACTCGCGCCCCTGCCCCTGCTGACGAACCAGGCGACGCTCCAGTTCAATGCGCCGGCTGCGCAGCAAGAATAATTGGTGGCGCCTGGCAGACTGCAGGCTTGGATAGACACGAACTGTTTGCCGCAAATCCGCTTCCGCCCAGCGTTGTGCGACGCCGAACCAGGTCTGGCAGCGTAGATGGGCTGGGCCGAGTTCGCAGTCACCGCGCTCGCGGGGCTCGATCTGGTACTCCGCAACCCGCTCCTGTCCAGCCGGAATGGAAAATGAAAGTTCGGCCGGGGAGGGACGAAGTTGCGCAGGAATGTCATCCAGCACCTGAACACGAATTCCTGCTCTTCCCGTATTGGTAACCGTTAGGCGCACTTGCGCCGGCTCATCGAGGGCCAACGGCGAAGTAAACGCTCGCTCGACCATAATTTGCGCTGGAGTTCGGAGGCTGCGAAGGTCCAGAAGCCAGGCGATCAGCAGAAGCGCATCCCAGGCAGCCATCCC
>DATLKS010000715.1:0-2799 GCA_035538255.1 Terriglobales bacterium | reverse complement strand
AATTCCATAGCGGATAGGCGCTGGAGCGATGATTTTTGGAAGGTAGAAGAGACTAGCGTGCCACACTTGCTGTTAGGCGATTGATTAAAAACTCCAGCTCAGTGCGGTACTGAGATGATTCACGTTCCAGTCTGGCGGCGTCGGATGTATTGGCACATGAAAGCCGAGCGCTGGCTGTTAAAGCCAATCGGAATACACAGTATGCACCGAGATAAGTTGAGATTCGCTTCCGGATAAAGTCGGACGTAAGGTGTTCGTATTCCTCAATTAGGAAGTGGGTTTG
Source organism: Terriglobales bacterium (assembly GCA_035538255.1). GTDB lineage: Bacteria > Acidobacteriota > Terriglobia > Terriglobales > Acidobacteriaceae > Gp1-AA112. Next base: position 2,516 of record DATLKS010000715.1, on the reverse strand, counting down.
TTCAGGCGTCAGTTGCCACTCCACAATCACTCCCGCCAAATCCCAGGCAATGTCCGTAGGGCCAGGATAAAAGTGATCATCGCCGTGAGACGCGGCGTCGAACTTGAGCAGTCGGCCTTGTGGAGAGAGGATCCACTCGTACGGCATCATGCGGGCGTCGGCTATTACTGGCCGTTTGATTGGTAGTTCGATGCGAGAAGAGACTCCAAGCCCGCGCTCCAGGTTTATCTGGGCCATCTGCTCGATTTCCGTTTGTGGAACCGCGTCGCATGCGAAGTGTTCCGCGCGGAAAGCGCAATAACGGGCAAGCTGGGTGGTGACGTTCTGATCCGCACGCCGCGGACGCGCGCCTTCCAACCACGGCGAAGCGCTGAATCCATCGCCTGCCGAAGCGACCTCCGGTCCCCAGCCATGGCCTGCCAGGATTTCCGAGCGATGGCGCACTTCTTTGCCGTAGCGGCCATGGCCGTCGAAGCGGTAGATGTTTCGTTTATCGGGCGAGAGATACTTCTGACGCTCGGTCCAGGGCCAAACCGCTGGCCACTCAGATTCGCAGGCAAATACGTATTTTCGCCACTCGCCTCCGCCGACGAACTCGGCCGCATCAGGCGGGATTCGACGGGTGGGATTGAGAGTTAGCGTCCGGAAACGACTCCAGCGTGCGGCCGCATTTGGCGCGAACAGATTCGGTAAATCCGGAATGGAACTCGGCAGAAGCACGATGCGATTAGACGCGACGCCGGCATCGACAAGAGCCTCTGCAACCGCAAGGAATGACGAGCCACTCAAACCGGGACCTTCATCGACGACGAAAAACTGCGCCCCGCGTTTCTGTTGTTTGGCTATCCAGCCGCGCTGGGTGCCGTCGAAGGTAAGTGTGCGATCAAAAGGGTGCCCTTCCGGACGAACCGTGATTCTCTCTGACGCAGTACCGTTCGCCTCAAACCAAGCGCGCACGATTGCCGAGAGCGTCGTCCCAATTGACCGAATGCCAATTACTGCTGCCGCAGGTATGTCGATCTTGTTTTCGCTCAGGAGATCGACATAGTCGAGCGGATGGAGGGCGTAGTAACAGAAACCTTCGGGAGTTGAAACCGTGAGCCTTTCCGGTACCGTCATCTCGCTGATCTGCTGCAGAACCTGCGGTCCGAGTGTCGGTTTCACGCTGCCGACTGCGGCGCGAGCCAGAGTGTCGGTTATCGCAGCCAAAGTGCTGGCTTGTGCTTCACAGCTTTGCTGATCTGCGAGAGCACACTCCAGCTCTCCGGACCGGAGCAGGGCATCGATCACTTCGTCCCTGGAAAATTGTGAGGTGAAATCGGAGTAGGACTGAACGCATTCGACTTGACGTACCAGACCGTGCAGCAGCTCTCGACCATTGCGAACACGGCGACCGTCACGGAAGACCAGGAGCTTCCAACTGTCTCTTGTGCTCACTCTGGAAGTCTCTAGGCAGCTTTGTTCTTGCCACGCGACACGCGAGGCGAGCGCGAAACGTCGCCTTCTTTGTCTATGAAGTAAAGAAACTGATTATCACGATCGACGGCCTTTGGCACCACTACTTCCGTTTTCCCGTCTCCGGACTTGGCTCTCTGACAAACATTGCCGTCTTTATCAAGGAAGTAGAGATACTTCGTGTAGTCACGTTTTAGCCCAAGCTGCTTCACCTTTTCTGCCATGGGTGCTTGGATTCGGGAACTGAATAACCTGATGCCTAAGCGTACCTGCGGCACGTTGAAGATGCATGCGGGCGCATCTTGACGCAAGCATCGTGCAGCTCTACCTTGCCGACCTTTTAGGCGGTACCGCTCGAGCGGCCCTTGCCGCAGTCTCGTCCGGTGAGAGTACCCGGCGAACGATTACTCCCTCAAGCCGGTATTTCTGCTCGGCGGTGTTCCCGTTTTCATTCCGAACATGGATCGTGAATGTTGGTTCTATTCCCAGCTTTTCGAATTGCTCCTGCCCCACTGAAACCGGCAGAAGTCCGAAGATGTTACGATCGCGATAAGCAGTTTCATAACGGTGCTTGCGCAGATTCCAACTGAAGACGCGTACCTGGTTGTAGTCGAAGGGTAGACCATCTTTGGGTTCGGTGAGCAAGACAAGATAGTAAGCCTCGTCCTTGTTGAGCTCTGGATCATGCACCGTCGTGAGTGGAAAGAAGGCGACGATGCGCTGACCTTCAGCGTATTGCGCAATGTCTATCGGCACATCAATGTCGATCATGCGGCCGAGTAGCCAACCGGTACGGCCTTGACTGTCACGCACAAGCCACCAGTCTTCCATCGGGACCGCCGGAGTGGAGGCGAGCAGCTTGTCACGTTTAGCCTTTTCCTTTGGAGTGAGCTTTTCCTGCCCACGAGGCTTTGTTGTCGCAGACGGCGCTTTATCGTTTGCCTTGTACTCCTTCTCCTCTTCTTTTGCCGCTTCGCTGGCATCTTGCTTTTCTGCGGATTTCTCCGCCGCGCTGGAGACAGACCCCTGCATGAGAGGAGGAGGAGGGGCAGAATTCGCTG
>DATLKS010000714.1:0-6193 GCA_035538255.1 Terriglobales bacterium | reverse complement strand
CTCAACCGGCGCCAGCGTTTCCGCCAAGACGAATGCCGGCGGAAACTACAACCTCCCATACCTGGTGCCCAGCACTTATACGCTCATCGTGGAAATGCCCGGCTTCAAAAAAGTCGAGAAGACGCCCATCGAGCTGCGCGTCAATGACATTCTCGACGTCGATTTTCGACTTCAAGTGGGCAATGCGGTCGAGGTGGTCAACGTAGCCGAAACTACTCCGTTGCTCGATAACCAAAGCGCCTCGCAGGACCAGGCAATTGATAGCCAGCGCGTTCACGACCTTCCTTTGCAGGCGGGCAACGCCAATGAGCTTACTCTCTTTTCCCCCGGGGTGGTAAACACCACCAATTTGCGACAGCGAAAAACCTTTTTTGGCAGCGCCAGTTCGCAGTTCAGCAGTGACGGCAACCGCGTAGCGTCAAACGAATACAACATCGACGGCGTGCCCTCTACCTTCGCCTCCAATGGCACGCCGCAGGTAGCTTTTCAACCGCCCGAGTTTTCAGTGAGCGAATTTCGCGTTCGGACTTCCGGGTACGACGCCGAATTAGGACATTCGCCAGGAGCTGTGATCAACGTAGTCACGAACAGTGGTACCGACCAGTATCACGGCGAGCTGCATGAGTTCTTCTCAAACAGCGCTCTCGACACACCAACCTACTTCCAAAACCGAACGCACCAACAGCCAGTATTTCAGGACAATCGCTACGGAGCATCGATTGGCGGACCCGTCCGCATACCCAAGATTTACAACGGACACGGCAAGACGTTCTTCTTTTACGCGTGGGAAGCAAACAAATTAGGCAAACCGATCACGACGACCGGCACCGTTCCTACAGATGCGGAGAAGCACGGGGATTTTTCCGCGCTCACTGGTGTCCAGATCTTTAATCCGTTTACCACGACTCCCGCATCAAATGGACGCTTCCAGCGCCAGCAGTTCGTGGCCAGCTCAGCGCTGGGCAAGGCCACGGTAAAAGGACGCAACGGATTCGTCGATGCTTACAATCCTGCCTGCACCAATCCGGCTGGTTGCCCCAACATCATTCCCATCGCACTAATCGATCCTGTGGCGGCCAAGATACTTAGCTTCTACCATGCTCCAAACACAGTCGGCGCTGCCAACGGTGTGAACAATTACATTCAAAACGCCAAGGACCTCTTCGATTATTACGTCCACTTCGTTCGCCTCGATCACAACTTTTCCGAGAAGAATCGTGCCTTCCTGCGGCTCGACTACGACCACAATCTCGAGCTCGATCATGGCTTTTACGACAACACCGCCGGTGGAGTGAACCTTGGGCGCATCAACCGCGGCGGAGCCCTGGACGACGTGCTGGTCCTATCCAATTCCACAGTCCTGGATTTGCACTACGGCGTTACCGACGAAGAAACGCCGGAACAGCGGCTCAGCACGGGAATCGACCTCTCATCGTTCGGATTCTCGCCGGCTCTGCTGTCTCTGCTGAACTCAAAGACAGAGACTTTTCCTAACATTTTCCTCAACAGCAGCACCGATTTACTCAAGGGAACGAACTACAGCTGCAACCGGTCGTGCATCGGTAAGTCATTTTCCGGATTTGGGAATTTCAATAACGGCGACGGAAACATTTCTGGCCTGCTCCACCAGTTCGCCGGCACGTTGACCACGACGCGCGGTAACCACGATCTTCACTACGGCGCAGAGTTCCGGCTGTATCGCTCCTTTGCCAAAAACCGGCCCTTCGATGTCTCGCCCGGATTCCAGTTCCTGGCGAATTACACGAACGGTCCGTTCAATAACTCCGCGGCGGCGCCTATCGGCCAGGAGCTTGCTTCCCTTGAGCTTGGGATTCCCACAACGGGCCAAATCACCCGCAGCGCGAGCTACGCCATCCAGAACACATACACCGCATGGTTCCTGCAGGACAACTGGAGAATTATCCCGAAACTCACGATCAACGCGGGGCTGCGGCTGGAGCACGAATCGCCGGTCACTGAGCGCTTCGATCGTTCAGTTCGCGGCTTCGATACCGCCGATCCCAATCCCATTGCTCCGCAAGCCATCGCGAATTATGCGAAGAATCCGATTCCGCAGATACCCGTGAGCCAATTCCAGGTTCGCGGCGGGCTGCTCTTTGCCGGGCCAGATCAGCACAATCTTTGGGATCAGCCCACGATCACCTGGCTGCCGCGCTTCGGTATCGTCTATCAGCTCGATAAAAACACCGTCGTTCGCAGCGGCTTTGGCATCTTCTATGACACGATCGGCGTGAATCGCAGTGCTGCAATTCAAACCGGCTTCACCGCGACAACCACTCTTGTTCCAACCGTAGACAATGGTCAGACGTTTGTGGCTACTCTGGCCAACCCCTTTCCAAACGGATTGTCAACGGCTCCGGTCGGCGCTAGCGGCGGTCTGGCCACTGCCCTGGGACAAAGTCTGAGCTTCTATCCCACCAGCCGCCTTCAGCCTTATTCCCAGCGCTGGTCATTCGACGTGCAGCGCCTGCTGCCTGCCGATTTCCTGCTCGATGTCGGCTACGTCGGCAACAAGGCTATACACGTTCCCGTGTCGCAAAATATCAATCCCACACCGCAAAAGTATTTGAGCACTTTGCCCACCCGCGATCAGGCCACGATCAATACTCTCAGCGCACAGGTTCCAAATCCCTTCTTCGGACTGAACAGCATTTATTCATCGACGATTCAGGTTGCTGATCTTCTTCGCCCATTTCCTGAGTTCGGCGACATTATTCAAACTCTCAACAATGGATCCTCTTGGTATCACGCGTTGCAGGTGCGCAGTGAGAAGCGCTTCTCCCATGGCTACACACTGAATGCGGCCTATACGTGGGCGCGTCTATCGGAGGCTACCAGTTACTTGAATGACGGCGACGTGAATCTTAACCGCGCTATCTCTTCGAACGATCGGCGGCATCGCGTTGTGGTAAGCGGTATTTGGGAGCTACCGGTTGGTCGCGGACGCGCATTCTTCAGCGAGATGAACGCACCTTTGAACGTCGTATTGGGCAACTGGCAATTCAACGGCAGTTACATATGGCAGGGTGGAGCGCCGCTCTCCTTCGGCGACTTCATCTTCAATGGCAGTTCGCCCGATCAGATCAATCTGCCCTCTGACCAGCGATCAGTCGATCACTACATCAACACTTCGCTGTTTGAGCGAAGCTCGTCGAAGCAGCGCCAGTTCGACATTCGTACCTTCCCGAGAATGTTTTCCAGCGTCCGCGGACCCAGTCAGTTGCAATTCAATGTATCGGCGTTTAAAGACTTCAACCTCAGCGATCGCTGGAAGCTTCAGTTCCGTGCAGAATGCTACGACCTGCTGAATCATGCAAACTTCAACGACCCAAGCACAAGCTCGGCCAGCAGCTCGAGCTTCGGGACCATAACGGGACAAGGATCGCCTTCCCGAGAGTTTCAATTAGCATTGAAGCTCTCGTTCTGACGTCATGACGGAAGCTCCTGAACTCGATGTTCCACTAATATGGAGGCGAGCAAGAGACAAATCTGCAGTCATCCTGCTACATCGCTGGTATCCTCAAATGGGAATCAACTATCTCTTCTGCAACCTCTCAGCTTACGGTCGAACCAACATAGCGGTGCTGATCAGCGTGATTTTAATCGCTACCATCGGGCTGCAAGCCCAAGATGGCGTTCCCCGCGAGACCGGGGGGCCTCCCATTCTCAAAATCGGATCGCCAGCGCCCGACTTCGATCTGCCTGGCGTCGACGGAAAGCAGCATCGGCTCAGCGATTATGCGTCGGCCAAAGTGCTCGTCATCGTCTTCACCTGCGACCACTGTCCGGTGGCACAGATGTATGAGAAGCGAATCAAGCAGCTTACCTCTGACTACCGCGATCGTGAAGTTGCTGTGGTGGCCATCAATCCCAACGATCCGAAAGCCATCCACCTGAGCGAGATGGGCCATACCGACCTGGGAGATACGCTTCCCGAAATGAAACTTAGGGCGGAGTATCGCCACTTCAATTATCCGTATCTATTCGACGGAGCCACACAGTCGGCGGCCCTCAAGTATGGACCGACAGCCACGCCGCACATCTTCATCTTCGACCAGCAGCGCAAGCTCCAGTATGAAGGTCGCATCGACAACAACACGCGCGAGGCACTCGCGACCAGACATGAAGCCAGAGACGCTCTCGACGCGCTGCTCGCCGGTAAGCCACTACAAGTGACTAGCACACCCGCGGTGGGCTGCTCGACAAAATGGGCGTACAAGGAGGCAGGCGCAGAAGCGGAATTAAACAACTCCGACAGCCATCCGGCAGCCGTTGAGGGGGTAAGTCCAGATCAGGTTAAAGGGCTGCGTCCGAGCAGTGGCAGACTGCTGCTAGTCAACTTCTGGGCGACGTGGTGCGAACCTTGTATGACCGAATTTCCCGAGATTCAGAAGATGGCACACATATACAAAAAGCGAGCGCTGGATATTGTGACGGTCAGCATCAACAATCCGGACGAAAAGAAATTCGTGCAATCATTCCTGGACGAGCAACACGCCATGACGCGCAATCTGCTCTTTACAGGCACTGATACAGCCGAGGCCGTAAAAGCCTTTGGGACCGGCTGGAGCGGCGCGGTTCCGTACACAGTGCTAATCGGCGTGAATGGCGAAGTCCTCTATCGCGAGCAGGGCAGGATGGATGCTCTCAATGTGCGTCGTGCAATCCTGAAGAATTTGCCGGACGATCGTTACATTGGCCAACACGAATATTGGAACGCCACGTTTTGAGCTCAAGATTTTCGGCGCAATCCGGCTCGTGGCTAGAGATCTTTCTGATTGCAGCCTTATGGTTGCAGCCAAAATAGAATCACGCTTCACTCTGCAGGCTGGATTCGACGTTTGATCAGCCACTCAGGAAGAATTATTGGACCCTAATGGACCCAGATTCTAAACCATCATCGTTGGGCCGGCGATCACTTACTGCCGCCTACTGCTTTGACGCCTGACGGTTTCGCTAAGTCATCCGTTCTAGAAAGATCGAGTCGCCGAATTCGTGAGTGCGGTAGCCGTGTTCTTCCAGTTCCGCATTCATCTTTTCGAGTACGTCATTGGTGACGAACGCGCGCAAGAGCTCGTAATGGCTGGTACCGGGCTCGTGTGTTCCGGAGACGATTGCGTCGACAATTCGCAGCTTCGTTTCGCGGCCGATCTTCTGAGTTGCTAGTCCCTGGCCTGCTCGCAGTTTGCTGTCGATCGATACAGCATGCTCGAGGGCCCGCACCACCGTAGTGCCAATTGCGATCACGCGTCCGCCGCGCGTCCGAGCTTCCTGGACGAGTCTCACCGTAGACTCCGGAATCCGATAGGGCTCGTCGAAGGGAAGGCGTGCGTCGAGCGCAGGATCTCCGGTGGATGAGACTCCTGCAGCGTGAGTCACTGTCCCAAAATGGGCTAGACGGCGAACCATGAGATCCAACGTGTTCCAACTCAGGATGAAGCCAGCCGACGGCGGTTCGTAGGCAACTGGTGGGCCGGCGATCGGCGTCCATGTGTCCCAAATCTCGAGCGGCACGGGAACATGAGCATACTGGATGGGCCGGCCGTGCCGAACCAGTCCGCGCCAGATCTCCTCGGCCGAACCTTCGAGGCAAAGGTGGACGAGGCGAGGATGGTCCAGCAAGCCAGCCACTGTAGCGTGAAGAGAGCCGAGCTGAAGGACGTCGCCGGGGCGCAGCTCGGGTGGACTCGGACGATCTTCGGTGCGCTTGTGGTAGTTCCCCCCGCCAAACACAACCGCGGTGAATTCTCTCACTGCTTCAGGCTCGAGGGAATGACGGCCGGCAAGGCGGACTTCGATAGCGGCCCCGGTTCGGCTATGGACGCCGGAGAGACTCGCCGGCAAAGTGGCTGCGTCGTTGGCGATGACAATGTCTCCCGCACGCACCAGATCGGGAAAACTCGCTCGTGGAAGATGCGTCATTCCGCCCGTAGCGTCGATGGCAAGAAGCTTTGCGTAGGCGGCACGCTGAGACGGAATCGTGGCAGCGATCATTGCAGCGCCTCCCTTTTCGGCGACAACGCATTGCGCTCTTCTTCTAAAAGCAAACTCCGGATAGTTGCCAGCAGTTCTCGAGCTGCGATTGCCGGACTCTTGAGTGTCGCGCGATCTGCGTCCGGCACGGCGAGCGCATGAAGCGGGGTATCCATATCTCCGGGATCGAGAGAGAGAA
>DATLKS010000713.1:0-3101 GCA_035538255.1 Terriglobales bacterium | reverse complement strand
TTGCATAGAGCCGGTCAGAGACGAGAAACATCAGCGCTTTGATGATCGCGAGCGTCAGCGGAACTTTGAGCAGGAAAGTTGTTCCGGCGCCCGGTTTGGACTCAATCGAGATGCTTCCCTTCAGTCGATTGACCACTGACCGAACGACATCCATGCCAACGCCACGTCCGGAAATGGCGGTCACCTGCTCGGCAGTGCTTAAGCCGGGATGAAAGACAAGATGCAACGCGTCCGAATCCGAGAGGTGCTCGGCTTCAGCGTGCGTCAGAATCCCTCTTTCCACGGCCTTGGTGACTAACTTATACCGATCGATTCCCGCGCCATCGTCGGAGCACTCGATGACGATCTGATTGCCCTGATGGTAAGCGTTCAATCGAACGGTTCCATGAGCTGATTTACCACTCGCAAGTCGCTGCTCGGCGGGTTCGATTCCGTGGTCAACAGAATTCCGCACCAGATGCGATAGCGGTTCGGCAAGAGCATCGAGAATGCTCTTATCGAGATCGGTATCCTGACCTGAAATCTGCAAAGTGACTTCCTTGCCGCATGTCTTCGCTGTGTCACGCACCAGGCGCGGAAAGCGACGGAATAGATGTTCCACCGGCACCATCCGGATCTTCATCACTGACTTCTGCAAGTCATTTAGAACTCTTGCCTGGAACGCCATGGCATCAGCGAACTTTGTGCGCAGCGGATCTTTGCTGAATCGCTTTTCAAATTCGCTCGTAGCCTGCATCAGCATGGACTTGCCGATCACCAATTCACCGACCAGATTCAGAGCAGCGTCGATGCGCTCAGCATCGACACGCAACTTGGCAGTAAGCTGTGAAGATGATGAGGACGAGGCTAAACCCTCTGTGCTGGCCTCGTTCTCCGAGGCAGTGATGCCCAAGACATCAGCTTCATCCGAGGTGCCGGTGTTGCGTTCTAAAACCAGAGCTTCAGACTTATCTCCGAGTACTGGCTGCACGAGCACAGTCGAAATTACGGAGGGAATCGCACACTTGGATTCAATCGTGTTTGCAGGTAAAGGAGTTGCGATGGCGAACTCGATTACATCGATTTGTTCTGAGACAGATTCCGCATCTGGGAAAATTGCGAGAACATCACCAAGCTGAATCAGCACATTCTTAACAAGCTGCATCGCGGCAGCCTTCATCGGACAAGTCGGATCGACTGCCAAGGCCACGTTGTAAACGTTTCGATTCTCATCCAGAGCCTGTTCGATTGCTACCTGCTCATATTCGGTCCAGGCAAAGCGGCCGCTGAGCTTGTAAGGAACTATGTGCTGCGGCTTCGGACGCGCAACCAACGTTCGCAGCATCTCGCGAAGCGCCGCAGTCGAGGGAACAGCTGAAGCTTCGCGATATGCGGTCAGCATGGCCTCGAACAGGTCGGCCGCGTTCAGGACAATCTCGACTAGCTTGCCCTTGCTGCCGGCTGCAATCTCGGGCGTGAGCACATCTTCAAGATCGTGAGCCAGAGCGCTCAGCTCCTCGAATCCGCAGGCGGCAGAGTCTCCCTTCAGCGTATGGATCGTCCGCCGCACTTCGCGGATCAATTCGGCATCGCCCGGATGCTGCTCGAGCTTCAGTCCCTGTTCATTGAGCGCCTGCAGCAGTTCGGAGGCGGTCTCAAAGAACAGTTCTCGGAGTTCGAATTGCCGTTCTTCAGAGAAGAAGCTCAAACTGTAGCCTCGATTCTTTGATATGCCGTGCCATTGTTCTGGTGAATCATGCGGAACTTGTCAGTTAGTCCAAACAGGCTCTCCGCGTGGCCGACAAAGAGATAACCTTCGGCATTTAAGCAGCGATAGAACTTGTCAATCAGGCGCTTCTGCTCAGCTTCATCGAAGTAGATCATCACGTTGCGGCAGAAGATTACGTCGTTGCGTTGCGGTAAGAACTCCGTCTTGAGGTTATGAAAGTCGAAATGCACCAGCTCTTTGAGAGATCTCTTGACGACGTACTTGTCTCCAAGCTTGTCGAAGTAGCGCAGACGGTAGCTGTAGTCCACGGGCTCCATCTGCGCGTCGGAATAGGAAGCTTCCTGGGCCATGCGAAGCGCCGAATAGCTGATGTCAGAAGCAAGAATTTCCACCTTCCACGGTGGCGGAATTAATGGCTTGGGGGAGGGCATCTCAAAGGGAAGCGGATTGCGCAGATAGTAGTAGGCAAGTGCGTCGGAAATCTGCATGGCCATCGTGTACGCCTCTTGTCCTGTGGAGCAGCCCGCGCTCCAGCAGCGTAGCGTCCAATCCCGCCGCGCCTGCTTGCGATGGAGCATCTCTTCGAGAATGTACTTCTGAAAGAGATCAAGCTGGGCACGATTGCGAAAAAAGCTTGTCTCATTCACCGTGAGGTGTTCGAGCAGCGCGCTTAGCTCGGCCTTGCCATCGCGGCTCGTGAGCAAGCGATAATAGCTATAAAAGCTGTCGAGGTTGCAGGCCTTGAGCCGGCGCTGCAGCCGGTCCTGCAGAAAATGGATGCGGCGCTCGTCGAAATGCATGCCGCACTCCTGATAGACAAGAGTCTGCAGGAGCTTGAGTTCGGCGTCGCTGATGTTTACTGGAACCGTGATAGTCGCCATTGAGCTCTCTTGAACCGCTTTCAACTTTGTGACAACCGTGGGAGAAGTCCGCTGCGCGCTGTTGTTCTAAGCCATTGCGGGAGCCGTCATTTCTCCGAGTCGCCGCAGCTCTCCCTTTTGCATGATCTTTGTGAGATCGATGAGAATTACCAGCCGGCCATTCAACTTGCCGACGCCCGTCACGTACTTGACATCGTTCTCATCGAGCACCTCCGGCGGTGCTTCAATATCGCTCTGCGCCAAACGAAGGACCTCTGACGCTGCGTCCACGATCAAACCGACCATTCTGTGATCGATTTCCGCCACCAGAATGCGATTCTTGCGAGTCCTCTCAATCCGCTTTTCACCAAAGCGCTTGCGCAGATCGATAATGGAAATGATTTTGCCCCGCAGATTGATTACACCTTCGACATACTCGGGAGCATCGGGTACGGCAGTGATTTCCGGAAGACGAACGATCTCATGAATGAGGTTGATCGGCACTCCGAAAGTCTCTTTACCGATGCGGAAGC
>DATLKS010000712.1:0-3882 GCA_035538255.1 Terriglobales bacterium | reverse complement strand
AACGAGGTTCGCTCAGGACTGAGAGCGGCGGGACCCGGGACGTTCACAAGGGGGAACATGTTCGAACGCTACACAGAAAAGGCGCGGCGGGTAATATTCTTTGCTCGTTACGAAGCCAGCCAGTTCGGCTCGCCTTATATCGAGACCGAACATCTACTGCTGGGCTTGCTGCGCGAAGACAAGGCGCTGACCAATCGCTTTCTGCGTTCGCATGCTTCGGTCGAATCGATCCGGAAACAAATTGAAGGCCACACCACAATTCGAGAGAAAGTCTCGACCTCGGTTGATCTCCCGCTGAGTAATGAATGCAAGCGTGTTCTCGCCTATGCCGCCGAAGAAGCCGAGCGGCTTTCCCATAAACACATTGGAACTGAGCATTTGCTGTTAGGACTGCTTCGGGAAGAAAAGTGCTTCGCCGCCGAGATCTTGCATGAACGCGGACTCCGCCTGAGTGCCATCCGCGAGGAACTGGCACGCAGTACGCAAGAGAAAGCCCAGCCACAACGCTCGCGCGAATCGTCGCTATTGAGCGAGTTCTCTCGAGATCTTACTCAGGCGGCCATGGACAACCAGCTCGATCCACTGGTCGGACGCGAAGGAGAAGTCGAGCGCGTTGTTCAGATTCTCTGCCGCCGTACCAAGAACAATCCCGTACTGATCGGTGAGCCTGGCGTTGGTAAGACAGCGATCGTTGAAGGTTTGGCGCAACGCATTGCCGATGGCGATGTGCCATTGTTCCTCGCGGAGAAGCGCATTCTTGCCTTGGATCTTTCGCTGATCGTCCCCGGCACGAAGTATCGGGGACAGTTTGAAGAGCGTTTGAAGACCATCATGAAAGAACTGATGGAAAATCAGAACGCGATCATCTTCATCGACGAATTGCACACCCTGGTCGGCGCCGGATCTGCTGAAGGATCACTCGATGCCGCGAACATCCTCAAGCCTGCGCTTTCGCGCGGCGAGATTCAATGCATTGGCGCTACGACGCCGGGTGAATATCGCAAGTCGATCGAGAAAGATCGGTCACTTGAACGTCGCTTCCAGTCTGTGAAGGTTCCACCCCCGACGGAGACCGATGCGGTCAAGATCATCAACGGCATTAAAGAGCGATACGAGAAATTCCATGCTGTTAAGTACACGGAAGAAGCCATTGAATTCTCAGTGTCGCATTCGAACCGCTACATTCCCGATCGCTTCCTTCCTGACAAAGCCATCGACCTGATTGATGAAGCTGGCGCGCGCGTAAAGCTTCGCCAAACGTCTCTTCCAGACGAAATCACTGATGTGCAGAAACGGATCAAGTTCATCGTGCACCGCATGGAGAATGCTATCGCGAGCCACGAGTTCGAAAAGGCCCGGTTCTACTCCGACGAGGAGCGCAAAGAGCGCGAGAACCTGCGCGGACTGCGCGAGAAGTACCACCTCGACGAGTCATCGACCGGCGTAGTCACGCGCGAGGACATCGAAGATGTCGTGTCGCGCTGGACAGGCGTTCCTATTACCTCCATTAAGGAGGAAGAGACGCAGAAGCTGCTGCGCATTGAGGAAGAGCTGCACCGCCGCGTAATTTCTCAGGAAAAAGCAATTTCAGCGCTGGCGCGCGCGATTCGCCGCTCCCGGGCCGGACTTAAGAGCCCGCATCGTCCGATCGGATCATTCCTGTTCCTCGGACCTACGGGTGTGGGCAAGACCGAAGTCGCCCGCACATTGGCTCAGTTCCTCTTCGGGAGCGAAAAATCTCTGATCCGCTTTGATATGTCTGAGTTCATGGAGAAGCATTCGGTGTCGAAGCTGATCGGATCTCCTCCGGGATATGTGGGCTACGAAGAAGGGGGCCAGCTCACGGAACGGGTGAAGCGCGCACCATACTCCGTCGTGCTGCTGGACGAAATCGAGAAGGCCCATCCGGATGTCTTCAACATTCTGTTGCAGGTCTTTGAAGACGGACAGCTCACTGATGGTCTCGGCAACACGGTTGATTTTAAGAACGCGATCATCGTGATGACCTCGAACATAGGCGCGCGTCATCTCATGAAGCGTACCGGCCTGGGCTTCCAGTCGGAAAAAGAAGACATGGTCTCGGCTAAGGTCGAGGATTTGGTAAAGAACGAGGTCAAGAGAACTTTTAATCCAGAGTTCCTGAACCGCATCGATGAAGTGATTTTGTTCAACGCGCTGACGGATGCCGACTTGATCCAGATCGTCGAACTAATGGTCCAGCAGCTCAATTCAAACCTGGCGCAGAAGGCGATCACGATTTCTGTCACCGACGAAGCCAAGAAGTGGGTGCTCGACAAGACACTCGGAGACCGCAGCTACGGCGCACGTCCATTGCGGCGCGCTCTGCAGCGATATATCGAAGATCCACTTTCCGAAGCCATGATCCAAGGCACGATCACCACGCGACCGGCGTTTATCGAAGTCTTCCTCGAAGGCGATAAGCTCTTCTACCGTCCAGTCGGAGAAGAGAAGCAGGAAGGCGTGTTGCTGTACAGCAACGGCTAAGAATCTATCTGGCCGAACGAGAGCGGCTGCCGAAAGGCAGCCGCTTTGCTTTTCTAGGAAGATGGTCCCCAACGGAAGTTACTTCTCTCGTCCCACTACGAAATCCGGTATCCACAGCAGAGCGCGTTTGATTTCTCCATCGGGGAAGGAGTTGATGGCACGCCGCGCCTGTTCGGCGTGCTCATTTGCAAAGGCGGTGGCATAATCCACCGAGCCGTAGCGCTCAAGAATCGCAAGCACATCGTGATGCGAAACCCTGCCAAAGCAACGTTCGTCCAGCACGCTCTCGATGAACTTCCGCTCTGCGGGCGTACAGCGATCAAGCGCGTGGATCACCGCCATGGTGACTTTGCCCTCGCGCAGGTCGCTGGCAACTGGTTTTCCCAGCACGTCCTCCGAGGCTGTCAGGTCTAACACATCATCGACGATTTGAAACGCCAGTCCCAGATTGCGTCCGTATTCGCCGAGGCGATCCTCATCGGCTTCACTGGCTCGGCCAAGCACTGCGCCGAGTTTCATCGAGACGGAAAATAGACAAGCTGTTTTTCTATAGATTAGGTCGAGATGCTCGGATTGGCTGATGATCCTGCCTAGCCTCTCCATCTGCATCAGCTCGCCTTCGACCATTTGCTGCGTCAGGCCGATGAGCAGATCGAGCACCCTGAAGTTTTGTTCTTCAAGAGCGATCTTGAACGCCTGCATGTAGAGCCAATCGCCCGCAAGCACACATTTGGAGTTCCCCCACTGCGTGTTTGCTGAAGGGCGGCCACGGCGGGTGAGTGCTTCATCGATGATGTCGTCGTGGACTAGCGTGGCGGTGTGAACAATCTCCACGACCGATCCCAGGCGGATGGCGCCTTGACCCTCGTATCCGCACAGCTTCGCAGCCAGCAGCAGCAACGCTGGCCGAATTCGTTTTCCTCCGCCTTCGCGGAGGTATTCGCCGATTTCGGTGATGACCGCAACGCCGGAAACAGCATCGCGTTCGAATTCGCGCTCGATGGCAAGCAGGTCCTCGCGCAGGAGGTCGAAAACCTCTTT
Source organism: Terriglobales bacterium (assembly GCA_035538255.1). Classification (GTDB taxonomy): domain Bacteria; phylum Acidobacteriota; class Terriglobia; order Terriglobales; family Acidobacteriaceae; genus Gp1-AA112. The sequence goes on along the minus strand of DATLKS010000712.1, from coordinate 336 downwards.
TGCCGCGGTGCTGGCGGAGGTGCTCACGCTAGTTGGACCTGTAATTGGTGAACTGCATGTCGATGCCGAAATCCTTCTTGCGCAACATGGCGATTACTTGCTGAAGCGTATCGCGGTCCTTGCCACTCACGCGCACCGTGTCACCCTGAATGGAAGCCTGCACCTTGAGCTTCGAATCTTTTATGAGCTTAACGATCTCCCGCGCCTTCTCGATCGGGATACCCTGCTGCAGCTTAATCCTCTGGCGAACCGTCGAACCTGCGGCGGGTTCAATAGCCTCGTACTGAAGTCCCTTGAGTGGCACCTGTCGCTTGACCAGCTTCGTTTGCAGGACAT
>DATLKS010000711.1:0-2091 GCA_035538255.1 Terriglobales bacterium | reverse complement strand
AAGCCGCATGCGGCGGTACCCGATAGCTGCAGCACATTTCAAGATTGCATCCACCAATTGGCGGCCAAGTCCATACCCTCGGAACTGCTGCCGCACGAACAGCCGCTTCATCTCGCAAATGTCGAGCTCAGACAGAATCTCATCGTCATCCTCTGCTGGGCCGTCGCCAATGCGATGGAGCGCGACACATCCTGCCGGCTGATTATCCACGAGCGCAAGCAACAGCATGCCCGACCATGGCGCATACTCGCCGGGTAGTCGCGCCAGTTCCTCCTCAAAACTCTGAAAACAAAGATTGAAGCTGAGGGATGCAGCGTATTCCTTGAACAGCTCGCGCACGGCTTCGATACGAGCCGGACTGTCAGCCGCAACAATGGCGATATCGGCCTTGCGAACTGCTTCTGCAGTTGCGTTCATGCTTATTAGACGCAGATCACCGACTGCCGAGACGCATTGCTAACCCATCAGCATGCCGCCGTTTACGTTTAACACGTGGCCGGTGATGTAGCCCGCGTCGGGGGAAGCAAGAAAGCAGACGGCGTGCGCGACCTCCTGATCGGTGCCGGCGCGACCGAGCGGAATTGTTTTCACCGCGCCTTCCTTGAGCTCGGGACTGAGTACCTCAGTCATGGCCGTTTCGATCCATCCTGGGGCGACGGCGTTCACGGTGATGCTTCGCGACGCAACCTCGCGCGCCACAGCCATCGTTAGCCCGATGAGGCCCGCCTTGGATGCAGCATAGTTCGCTTGCCCAGTCTGTCCCATCTGCCCAAATATGCTGGTGATGTTGATGATGCGTCCCCAACGCTGCTTCAACATGGAGCCGATCACGGCCTGAATGCAGAGATATGGACCAGTCAGATTGGTGTCGAGCACGGCATTCCAGTCAGCCCGTTTCATTCGCATCATGAGCTGATCCCGCGTAATGCCGGCGTTGTTAACCAGAATGTCCACTTTACTGAATCGCTCCTGCGCTCCCCTTACCGCAGACTTAATCTGCTCTTCCTGTGCGACATCCATTGCGAAGCTGGCAGCTTCGCCGCCTTTAGACGCGATCTCTGACTCCACCTGCTGCAACTTATCCATGCTCCGCGCCGCCAGGGCAACTTTCGAGCCCTGCGCCGCAAGACGTAAGGCGCACGCCCGTCCAATTCCCTGCGATGCTCCGGTTACAAATGCAACTCGGCCTTCGAGTGGTTTCATGGGTGTATTGAGAACCGAGAATTATAGAGGAGCGACGGCGTATAAGGTATCAGACCTTGGGCATTTTGTGATTTTGTGATGTCGGGATTTGGTAATTTTGAAATCACACAATCGCGAAATCACAAAATCACTGAAATGCTCAAGGCCCAGATCTTGGTCCAGTTAACCCACAGATTCCGACACTTCCCTCGGCTTCCACGTACCTGCCGCCTGCACGAACCCGCGAAAAATCGCTTTTGATGGCTCGTCCACCTGATAAGTGCGTTCCGGATGCCACTGCACGGCCACGACGAAATGGTCGGGAGCGTTACCCTCGACAGCCTCGATGATTCCGTCTTCGGGACAGGTGGCAACGACTCGCAGTCCGTCACCGGGACGCTCGGCAGACTGATGATGGCTGGAATTGACATTTATTTGCATCGTCCCAAGCATCGTCGCGAGTTTTGACTCTGGGACGATCTGAACATGATGCGCGAATTGCACGTTGCGTCCTGCCTCGTGATTAACGCCGGTGTTCTCGATGTGCTGCAGCAGCGTTCCCGTGCGCCAGACGTTAAGCGACTGCAATCCGTAGCAGATGCCCAAAACGGGTTTACGCAGGTTGTGAGCATCCTGCAGAAGCAATTCATCGACGTTGTCCCGGCCAGGATCGGCAAATGCCGTTTTAGGATGGCGCTCGGCCCCGAACTTTTGCGGATCGACATCGGCCGGACTGCCCGGCAGGAGCACGCCCTCGCATCTGGTTACGAGCTTTGCGATCTCGTGAGGAGTAGCGCCCGCAGGAACTATTACTGGTTCGGCTCCCTCGGCCTCCAGAGCGGAGACGTACTGCGGCAGCGCACGCTGGTTGTATTCCGGATTCGACGACGTAGGTTCCGCTATGGCGAT
>DATLKS010000710.1:0-2133 GCA_035538255.1 Terriglobales bacterium | reverse complement strand
AACAAGCAAGGCTTTCTCGACACGTTAATCGCGACAGTTTCAAAGGCAAAGGATAGCGAGCCTGCTCTCCAATCATTGCTGGGATTGCTGGATAAAGCCGGCGCTGCCGCTCACGCCCTTCGCGAAGTCCAGGAGCTCCTGGCGCACGCATATGTTCAGAACGGCCAGCTGCAACAGGCTTCTGAGCTATTCCTCGAACTGTCCAAGGCAGAACCGGAAAACCCGCTTCACGAGCAGAACTACAATCAGATCATTTCCCGAATGGGGAAGGACTCCATCAGCCGTGAGCTCTCGAGTGAAGAAGCGGGTCAGGCATTCATGGGGGAGGAGCTCGATAGCGCTCCTGCCGTTGTGCAGGAGTATTCGCGCGATCTCGCCGAGGAGATCACCTCGGCGCTCACAGACTCCGAACTTTTCTCCTCATATAACGTTCCGGATAAAGCAGTAGTGCCTCTGGAGCGCGTGCTCGCCAAAGCTCCGAATGACGTCCGTGTACGCCAGCGGCTTGCCACGCTGTATGCCCGTTTAGGACGATTTGCGGATGCGGCTGACTGTTGTGCTGTCCTCGCCGAAGTCCACACTGTCGCCGGGCACGCCCAGCAAGCGCAACAACTGCGAGATCTGGCCAGCAAATATCAGCAGCAGGCTGGCGGCGCAGCGGTGAGCGAGCCAATTATCGATGCCGCCTCGGTGCTCTCGTCGTCCGTCATTATCGGCGAACCTCCCGTCGAAACAATTCCGTTCCAAGCGTCCTCCGTGGCAGAAGAGAAGGTTGAAGCGGCAGAACAGCCCCGAGTCGCTGAGTTTGACGTTTCCGCCATCGCACCTGAGCGACAAGCCGAACCCGCCGCCGCGGCAGCTCACACGCCGCCGTCAGAAACGGAGCAGACCGAAGAATGGGAGGACATGCTCACCGTCGACGTGCAACCGGCCGGCAAGGGCAGCGTTCAGGAGGTCACCGCGCAGGATGCTCCGGACGAGATCGCCGAGGAGGCGCGCTTCTATCTCGCTCAAGGAATGCTCACGGAAGCGCAGTCGGCGATCGCAAGGTTGGAAGCAACTGCGCCGAATCATCCTGCGTTGGCGGATTTGAGGAAGCGGTCGCATGCTGCATCAGCCGCTCCAACTGAGCACATTGAGGCTCCTGCGGCGGTGGAGGTCGAACCCACCCCCGAGGTAACGGTTCCTGCTGTTTCGCCAAGGGAATCCGAGGTTCTGGCGTCTACCGCTGATCATGCGGAGATACTGGACATTTCGGAGCCAGATGGGCTCGAGGACCTGATCCCGGAGGTAGGTGCGGGTGAGCCTGCGAGCTTTACTGCGCCATCGATTAACTCGAAGCCTCACGCGCCGGCCGTTGCAGCGCCGGCAATGGCGTCCATCTCGCAAGCCCCGGCAGATGATCCGCTAGCCGGCATGCTGTCGGATTTAGAAGATGCGCTTGTAGATTTGACAGCTCCTCCCCCGCCTCCACCTGCCGCAAAGCCTGCGCCAACTCCTCATCCTGCTCCCGCTCGCGGCGCAACTCCCGTAGTTGTGTCCGCTGTAGTCGCGCCCGCACCGGCGGCTAGGGCCGCAGTCGCGTCTTCGGCAGAGAACGACGAGGCCAAATCGATGCTTTCCAGTCTGCTCGACGAGTTCAAAGACGAGATTGAAGAGCCGGCCGCCGAGCACGAGGATCCTGAGACGCACTACAACCTGGGCGTAGCGTTTCGCGAGATGGGGCTTCTCGACGAAGCGATTGGCGAACTGCAAAAGGTCTGCCGCTCGCTGGACAATGGCGCAGAGTTCTCTCAGCCCATCCAGGCCTACACCTGGCTGGCGCAGTGCCTTGTGGACAAGGGAGCTCCGCAGGCAGCGATCCGCTGGTATGAACGCGCGTTAAGTGTGAAGGGCATCAACGAAGATAGTCGTATGGCGGTGCACTACGACATGGCCAACGCCTTCGAATCCGCCGGAAACAAAAAGGCTGCTCTGGACAACTTTATGCAGGTGTACGGCTCCAACATCGATTACCGTGACGTGGCTGACCGCATCCGCAGCCTCAGCAAGTAATGCTCTACAATCGATTCAATGGACCGGGAGGCTAAGCTGTTGAGGTTTCCGGCAGGCATCAGGGAGCAGAATTCGCTG
>DATLKS010000709.1:0-2437 GCA_035538255.1 Terriglobales bacterium | reverse complement strand
GGTGCGCGCACTGTGGCCAAAGCCGGCGGGCCTTTGAATCTAACATCCGCGGAATTTGAGCTGCTGCACGTGTTTTTCGAGTTTCCGGGCCAAGTGCTCACACGAGACAAGCTGGTGGAACGGGTCCTGGATCGGAAATTTTCGCCCTTCGATCGAAGCATCGATTTTCACATTACCAACCTTCGGCGCAAGCTTGGTCCACAGCCGGACGGCGGCGAGAGGATTCGTAGTGTTCGCGCCATCGGCTATCTCTACGCGTGGCCCGGGAAACAATGAGTCCTCGGGTTAGTCCTCGCTTTGAGCTGCAAAGGTTTGCCTTCGACTCCGCTCCTGGTCAACTTGCCTACAAACACTAACCGTAGAAACACTCTTCCTAGCCGCACTGCCTCTCACTGACCACCAGAATGAAGAAGAGAGGAGAACTTTTTATGAAGCTCTGGCTGCAAAGGATCTGTGCGACAGTCTTGGTCCTGATGCGAGTACTGGGACATTAGGATGGCGATGGAACTATCAAGAGCCATATCTCTGGTCCCTCACGTTTTACGCTTCTTTATGCTCACGGTTGCTGCTGCCGTGGCATTGCCGGCATCATGGCCTTCCCAAACCGCAAAGGAGTTGATCGGCGAAGCGTGCTATAACGAACTACAACATCGCGAAGGAAAAACGCTGTGGTCCTATACCGCGGAGCGCTACCATCACGACCACGTATTGCGCGAACAAGTAATCGAGACCGTGGACGGCCCAGTTCGTCACCTGCTTGCGGTCGATGGCCATCCACCCACATCAGGGCAGATGAAAGAGGAGGAGCAGCAGCACCAAGAGTTGCTGAAGAATCCGTCTGGGAGGCGCGCGATGCGGAAACAACGGGACGACGACGAAAAAACCATGGAAGAACTTTTGCGCATTGTTCCTGACGCCTTTATTTTTGAGGATGGAGGCAAAGAGGGAGAGTCTGAAAGAATCGCGTTTCATCCAAATCCCGGGTTCAAGCCCAAGACCTACGAGCAACGGGTGTTGCATGCCTTGCGTGGGATGGTATTGATTGATCTTCACGAGAAGCGAATAGCCCGCCTTTCTGGTTCACTCGAAACACGCGTGAATTTTGCCTACGGACTGATCGGCCGCGTGGAGCAAGGCGGCACCACGGAAATTACGCGCGTTAATCTGTCGCCGGGAGTGTGGAAAACGAGCGCGGAAAAAATCGATATTGACGGGCGACTGGTAATGCTCAAAACAATCAATAAGCATCAAGAAGAGAGTAGAACTGGTTTTGAGCCGCTACCGCTAGACACAACGTTCGCGCAGGCGCTCGATAAATTTGCACAAAAATAATCTTCCCGAAGTTGTGGGATCGCCAAGGATAGTGATTCAGCAAGCACGGCGTTGCTGAATTCGCCCCTTCATGTCGTCCTCTGTCGCTCGCGCCTGGGTCCTAAGCTCGCCGCCAACTTGTATCGGGCGCGAAACATCCGCGCTTTCATTGCTGTCAGCGTGATCCCCAACCGTTTCGCGGCTTCTTCCTGCGAGTGCTCTTCTATCCCGCAGAGTAGGAACGCTGTGCGTAGTGGGGACGATAGTTGTCCCACGTTCGATTGAATCATTTCCTTCAATTCGGTATGCGCGAACAGTTGCTCAGGATTGGGATCCGCAGCTTGCAAGCGCTCTGACAGCGGCAGTTGACTCTCTGGGTGCTCAGCGTCGAGCGAGGTCATCCGTAGCCCTGCGGCACGGCGTCGCTGCATGAGTGCCGCATTGACCACGATGCGGGTCAGCCACGTCGAAAACTTGGAGCGCCCTTCGAAACGCCGCACATTGCGGTATGCCGAAAGCAGCCCATCCTGCAACGCGTCTTCGGCGTCTTCCGTGTTTCCCAAAATACGCCGGGCTGCTGCAAGTAACTGCCCTTGGTACCGGCGGAACAGCGTCTCGATTGCCTGCTGATTTCCACGCCGGCTCGCCCAAACGAGTGCCTCGTCCGATGTCTTGTCGGTTCTACTGCATCGGCTTTCCATCTCCCACCTCCGAAGTCTGCGCGCTTAAAAAACTGCATCACATTGTTGTCACGGCTAGAGCGTGGTGCCGTAGGGAAATGAAATTTCTGCGCGAGGAATTGATGGCAGCAGGGTTCTCGGCTGGTTAGAATCGCGGACCCGGGAAGAGGAATGAAGCTCAGCATAAACCGTCGCGGTGTGTTGAAACCTGCGCTTGTAGGAGATGCTCGATGTGGTTTAGCTCTTCACTCATGCACGCAAGGCCGCTGCGGTGGGTCGAGATGTATTCTCAATACCGATTAGCTCACTAAGCCTCCACTCGACTGCAACTTGACCTTTCCCATGACTCTCAGAAGCCACAACGGAAGGAAGAACCACAGTGAACTTATATGAATACATCGCTTCTTTCTTCGCCGGACTGTTTCTCGCGAATGCCGTGCCCCACT
>DATLKS010000708.1:0-2008 GCA_035538255.1 Terriglobales bacterium | reverse complement strand
GCTGGCAGTCGCCGATCCTTCGGACTCACGGATTTCCTGAAGCAATCGCTGTCTTTCACAGCTGTCCATCCCGATTAGCCCTTAGCGCCAATGGCCCGCTCAAAGCGGTAGCGCAGGCGGTCGCCAAGCGTTTCAGGTCCGCTGATGGCCGCTGTGGTCAGCTCAGGAAACTGATTCGCGTAGAAGGACCGCACTTCTTCGATGGAGAGCTTTGGATCTGGATCCCCCAAGCTAGTCCCGTGGTAGACAAATTCCCGCTCTAGGACTTGGATCTTCATGGTGTTGTTCCTCCTGCTGCTGCTTCTGTGTTTGTTTCTGTTTGTTGTTGAATCGAGAACAAAGATGGCGGTTCCGATGCTGCTGGCTCTGTCGTTGGTTTGGCCGTGGTTGACTGAGGCGCCGGGGTCGCTGGCTTTGCTTTCTTCCTCGCCTCCTCACGCGCTGCTTTCGCTGCAGCCTCCATCTCAGCCTTGGCCGTTGCGAGCGTACTCTGCAGTTGGATGTGAGTCGCAACAAACTCCGCCAACTGAGCCGGAAGTTCCCGATCCAACTCCTCAGCGGTTCCTGTGATCGCAAGTGGAGTTGTAATGGCGTTGTCTTCTGCCTCGGTCACCTTCTGCGGAATCAGGGTGACTCGGATGCGTTCGCCGTCCGCAAGCGAGATACTGAGCAGCAAGCGGCGTTTTTGTAGCAGTGGCATCACTTCTGTGAACATCTTCTTCTCCTCATGTGGCCGTGTTGGTTTGACTGGACTTACTTGGTGGACTTCCGAATCTGGGCGGACTCGTGCCCAACCAACATTCAATCAGGACGGATTCGCAGTGTTTCCCCGAAGGGCGCCGCCTTATGGGAGTCCGTGACCCACAGCACCGGATAGTCGGGCGGCTCAGGAAACGAATTGCAGCAGAGGTCCGTCAGGTAGACGAGGCATTTTGGCTCGAAGCCGTTCTCTTCCACCCATCTGAACGGCGGCACGAAATCCGTTCCTCCACCGCCCCTGGGTGACAACGTGATTGGTTCCGCGGGGCTGAACTCTTCTACAGCCTGTACAGCGGCATCGCAGTAGACGACCCGAATCGATTCCGGCTGTACGTCGTTGGTGATGGCGTTAATTTCCCCCGCGAACTGCTCCAGTTCTTCTGGTCCGATGGACCCGGAAGTGTCTACCACGATCACAATGTCGCCCACGTCGGTTCGCTCCACGGATGGTAGATACAGACCCGAGACGAAGCGGCGGTTCGGCGGAGACCACCGATAATCCGACGGGTTGGTGGCCGCGATGAAGTCGCGCAGAATGGTTCGCCAGTCGTTTTCAGACTGCCGTGCTTGTTTAAGCGGCCGTTCAACTCCGCCTGGCTCACGACCGCACGCCTTGGCAGAACACAGTGCCTGCTCAGCGTTGATGGCCCACTCGTGCATCTGCCGGCTCAGCTCCGCTTGTGATGCTGGTTGTCCGTCTCCGTCCACGGCATCCAGGACCTCGCCGAAACCGCCTGGCCGTTCCGGAAGGGGCTGACCCGATTGTCCCAGTAGTTCGGGCTGTTGCTCGGATTGCTGCTGCGGCGATTGCGTCTCTTCCGACCCAGTTTGTGGTGCTTGCCCTGGACCGTTACCGCCGCCTCCGCTAGTTGCCGACTGTGCGCTCGATTGCTGCGGGCTCTCGGCCTCGCGAGAATCTTGCCCCTGTTTCAGCAGTCGGGCGTAAATCTCCTCGGCGCTGAGATCAGCGAACGATGGATCAATCAGGGCGTTTTTCGGAAGCGTCATCCCATTGCCGATGAGAATTGGGTTGACCGCATAGTCTGCGGCCTGGTTCCACAGTTGCGCATCGCGGTCGCCGCGCCGGCAATGGTGTGCCAGCGCACAATGCATGACCTCGTGAGCCAAGACACCTTCCAGTTCGGTAGGAGTAAGTTTCTCGACGAAGGCCGGGTTGTAGGCAAGCCGCCGTCCGTCCGTGGCCATCGTGGGAAAACTTGGCATGGGTACCAGTTTCAAACGCAGGCAG
>DATLKS010000707.1:0-3187 GCA_035538255.1 Terriglobales bacterium | reverse complement strand
TAGTATTCGATGAGAGTTGAGAGGCGCTGCGATTCCGACGCCATTGCGAGGATCGTCTGCTTGAAATCGAGATCCACCGGCAATTGCGAGATCAGATAAAAAGACACGAACTCATCCGGAGGATCTAGGGTCGGAACCGTTTGCCCGCTCGCAGCCATCAGCAGCAGCGAATGGTGAAGGTCAAACGCTTTCTTCTTGGTTCCGGAGTCTGCGTCGGCAGCTTCAGGTAGAAAGTTTACCTCGGCTTGCATGAAGGAACGATCCTGGTTCAGTTCGACTACTTCGAAGCGCCGCAGCCCGCGAGTAACGATGTCCATTCTTCCATCGTCATACCGCTTCACAACCGTCAACACTTCTGCCGAGCAGCCAATCTGAGCAATTCCGTCTTCGATCGCCCGCACGATACCAAATGGCGAGTCATCCTCCAGACACTCGCCGATCATCTCTTTGTAGCGCGGCTCAAAGATATGCAGAGGCAGAGCCATACCCGGAAAGAGCACAAGATCGAGCGGAAATAACGGCAAAAGATCGCTCACAGAGTCGATTCTAAATCAGGCTTCCTTGACCGACGGCATTATCCCGAATACAAGTAGAAGCACTCAGCATTCAGCACTCAGTATTCAACACTCAGCATTCAGCCATGAGCAGTTCATCGCGATGTCTTGATCAGGTTGTAGTGATTACCGGCGCCTCGATGGGAATTGGAGAGGCGCTTGCTCGCGCGTTTCTTGCCGAGGGCGCTCGTGTGGTGATGAGTTCGCGCGACATTGTGCGGCTCGAAGAAGCGCGGAGACGAGTCGGAGCTCTTGAGCGAACTGCCGCGATTGCATGCGACGTGAGTGACCGCACGCAAGTACACGAGCTTGTCGGCAGGTCGAGAGATCTCTTCGGAAGAATCGACGTCTGGGTGAACAACGCCGGCTACGGTCTGCAAGACTCGATTGTCTCGATGTCGATGCCGGAGTGCCGCAGAATCTTTGACACTAACTTCTTCGGCGCGATTGACTGCATGCAGGCGATAACGCCTCTCTTCAAAGAACAAGGACGTGGCACGATCATCAATATCTCCAGCATCGTTGGTCATCTGCCTATTCCCTATTTGGGCGCATACTCTGCAACGAAACATGCGCTAAACGCAATCAGCGAAGCTGCCCGCCTGGAACTCGAGCCGAACGGCATTCGCGTAATCAACGTCTGTCCAGGCCGAATCCGAACCAACTTTGGCGCCAATACCGTAAGGGGAAGCGAAGGCAAGCGCCTCGGCGAGAGCTTCCAGCGCGGTGTTTCGCCGGAGCGCTGCGCTCGAGCGATCCTTCGCGGGTATTTGCGAGGCAGCCGCGAAGTGTTTGTGCCGTGGCATGGATGGTGGGTGAGTCATCTCTACGAGATGTGCCCTGCGGTGGTGGAAGTGGCATTAAGGAGGATGATGACAATGTAATTGTCTGATTGCGATGTTTTCTGCGACTTCGCACCAGAGAAGTTCGAGAGTATATTAGACCTGTGATCCTGAAGCGCTTCTGTGCGCGAAAGATCTCCCGCGATTTCTCTGACGTAATTGCACGCGCCGTGGCTCTTCCATCCATGAACGCCATCGCACACAGCGTGAAGAGCCACGCGAGTGCATTTCAGTCTGAAGCATCGCGGGAGATCCTTCGGCCAAAAGAAGGCCTTCAGGATGACAGTACTTTTTTGAGCTTTCGTTCGTTTTCCAAATGCAGAGCCAGTGGCTACTTCGCTGTCGACCCCGATATTGATTGCACCAGCTTCTCCACTGCCGGCACGATCATCAGCAACAGTTCCCCTTGCGGTTTCTTCATTTGCTCGAGTTGCGCGATTTGCTGATCTGCCCATCCTGGTTGAGCTGCAGAGTGCGAAGAGAGCAAATCCAGCGCTTGCAGGCCAATGCTTCCGGCTGCCGATAAGTTCTGAGACGATGGGGTATCTTCGGCGAGCGGCGCGTTCTGCAGCGCCGGAGCGAGCCGGTTATGGTTTTCCTTCCAGCCGGTCATCACCTCGCGAGCTAAAGAGAGATCGTCAGGAGAAGCGCCAGTACCGACAATTCGATCAATCAGCTGAGAAAATCTGCGTGCTTCCAAGCTCTCTGGCGGCACGGAGTCGGCGAGCCGATTCAGGGGAGTATCTGCAGTCGATCCGCGAAGTCGTCCGTATCCTTTCACCGGCTCTACGACATCGCCCAGGATGCGTACCGGATCGGGATGCTGCGGAGCAAGCCGCTCTTGCATCATGCGAAGCGCAGAGTTATGTGTGAGGCCCAACGTATCCAGACGCCGGCTGATGACCTCCAGCCGTTGATACATCGAGTTCACATCGCGCACCTCTGCCGGCGACCAAAGCCGTTCGGCGATGGCAGCGTTGCGCGGCCAGATACGTGAGTCCACATTTTCTGAGCTCACTCTTTCTGCCCACATGCAAGCTTCGCCACCCAGGATCATCTTCTGTTGCTGCGGGGAGAGGTTCGCGGTGTCGCCGGCCAGCGGATCGACCAGGTAGTGCTTCTCTGCAGGTTGCCCCAAATCGAGGTAATAACCATTCGACAACAATGCGCGATGACCATCCTGCACCGCCTTTGCTTCTGACTCCGGGCCGCGCCAGGACTGCACGATCACATCTTTGGGAAGGTCGGGAGTTAGGACCTCGTCCCAGCCTACGGGTGTTTTTTTGTACTTCTGAATGATTTTTACGATGTGCTGGTTGAAATAAGTCTGCAGCTCATCGTTCTTCTTGAGATTGTGGGACCTCATGAATTTCTGAATCTCCGGATTCTGATCCCACTGCCTGCCATTAACCTCATCCCCGCCGAGATGAAAAAACTCATCGGGAAACAGCTCAGCCATTTCTCCAATGAACCTGTCGAGAAATTTGTAAGTGGACTCCTTGGTGGGATCCATTGCGGGATCGAAGATGCCCCACTTCTTCTCGATCTCATACGGTCCGGGCAGAGAGGCCAGCTCCGGATATCCCACGAACCAGCTAGTGCTGTGCCCCGGCATGTCGAATTCGGGCATCACCCGGATACCCCGCTCGCGGGCGTAGGCAATTAGCTCTTTGATCTGATCCTGCGTGTAGTAGAGCCCATTCGAGCCCATCTCGTGCAATTTTTGGAACCTCTTGCTCTCAACCCGGAAGCCCTGGTTCTCGCTCAAATGAAAATGCAGGACGTTCATCT
>DATLKS010000706.1:0-12074 GCA_035538255.1 Terriglobales bacterium | reverse complement strand
AATCTTGAATGTAGTGCCCCTCCCGACTTCGCTGTAAACCCAGACATAGCCGCCGCTCTGCTTGACGAAGCCATACACTGTGGCGAGTCCCAGCCCGGTGCCCAGTTCTTCCTTCGTGGAAAAGAAGGGTTCGAATATTCTGAGGCGAGTCGCTTCATCCATGCCTATTCCGGTATCGGTAATAGTGAGCACAGCATATCTACCCGGGACCACGGTGACGCCCTGGTGTGCCGTCTCATCGAGGGTCGCACGCGCGGTTTCGAGAATCAACTTTCCGCCCCGCGGCATTGCATCGCGGGCGTTGATAGCCAGATTCATGATTACCTGCTGCATCTGAGCGGGATCGATCTTCACGCGTGGCGAGTTGGGACTCAATTTCGATAACAATTCAATGTCCTCGCCAAGCAGTCTGAGCAACATTCTCGTGGTTTCACTCACGATGGCATTCAGGTCGATGATTCTAGGAGAGAGAACCTGTTTGCGGCTGAATGCCAAAAGTTGCCGCGTAACATCCGCTGCGCGTTTGCCTGCCCTCTTGATCTCCACCACGCGCTGCCGCAATGACTCATTTGCAGCAACTTCTTCGAGGAGCAAATCGCTGTACCCGATGATTACGCCGAGAAGGTTATTGAAATCGTGCGCCACCCCACCAGCCAGACGGCCTACGGCTTCCATCTTTTGCGAGTGCAGGAGCTGTTCCTCCACTCGTCTGCGCCAACTGATATCGCGGCCAATGGACTGGATTCCGATTGGGACGCCATCGCGTTCGATCCGTCGCGCGTTTACTTCGATCCAGAGTGATGCTCCGTTTTTGCGCAGCACTTCCAGTTGAGTCCCTGCCCGTTCTTTCCCGCTGAGCACTTCTGTGAACGCGGCTTTTACCACTTCCATCGACGACGGCTTGATCACGTCAAACATGGTCTTGGACAACAACTCTTCTTGTGTGAAAGAGCAGGCATTCAGCACCGCGTTGTTGACGGAGATAAAGTGGCCGTCCAAATCGAAGACGGCGATAAGATCCTGCGCGTTCTCGAAGAGCTCGCGGTAGCGCTCCTCGCTCTCGCGAAGCTGTTCCCGATCTTGCCTTAACGTTGTTTCGGCCTGGCGATGCTCGGATATGGTGGCGGCGATTATCAATGCTGTGATCGCCAGCACCGCGAGAAAGATGTAGAGGACTCCGACCGGACGGTATGGCGAAATAAAAGGGCCTCGGCCCTCAATTGTGTTCGACGCGGCAATAATGCCCGTTGTCACGAGCCCGAGTGTTGCGCCGTGAGGTCCAAACTGCAGGGCAATCCATATCAGGCATGGGAACACGATATATCCAACCACGTAGGCATGCTCTGGCCTCCACGGCTCGACGCTGAAGATCAGCATATCGATCAACACCAGCGCCGCGAGAGCTCCCATTGCCAGGCCGAAGGACTTGATTTGCAGCTTGCAGTCAAGAGGCTCCCTCCACGCGAGAAGCAAGGGAACAAGCAGGAGAATTGGCACCACATCGCTGCGCAGCCAAATGAACCATGGATGGAGAAGATCAGAGTATCGGATTCCCAGAACCGCGTGCTGAAACAGAATCCAAAAAGAAGCTGCGACTGCCGGTCCAGCGAACCCTCCTCCGGCAATGAAGGCGAGCGTATCGCGGAGCCGGCGGAACGACGGTCGGGGAACTCCGGACCAGGTCAACAAGGTTGAGCTGACGAGAGGTTCAATAGTATTGCCCAGTGCAATTCCCAAAGAGGGAATTGGCGAGCTACCTCGGACGAGGCTGGCGCCGATGCTGGCCGCAAAGACCGCCGGCCACATCTCCCGGCCGAACAGCAGCAGCCCTGCCATGGAGACGGCAGCCAAAAGGCGGAAACCGGGAGCGTTCGCGCCCATGAGTGAGACGGCGGGGCCGATGCCTGCTGCAACCAGGCATACCGCAAAAGTCCCGCTTAGCCGCAGGGCATACTTCAAATGTTGGGGGCTCATTCTCGGGGGATTCCACTGACCGATTTGCAGTTCGAAACGGGAAACCTGCACGCGTCCGGAATCTCGGACTCCTCGTCGCCATCCAGGAGGTCCGCCAGCGGAATCCAGCGAATTTGCAGACCGATGTCTGGATGGCAGGTTGTTGTTTTGCAACCCTCCTGCCAATTTCTGAAACGAGCTTGGTCTTTGCCGCAAAGTATTGCTGCAGAAATGCTTAGACAAACAACGAGAGCCGCTGCGGATCGCAGCTTCAGCCAAACATTGTGATTGGTGACGACGAAGTTTCGGCGCGTTACGATATGCCGTCAGGCGCGGCCTGTCGTTTCCAGCTACGCACGTTGAAACGCTTTCCGAAAGAGAACATCTAACAAGTGCCACGACCCGAGCACTACCGCACCAGCACGCATTGGTGATTTCCTTTTGCCGATCACTTGGGGCCGCGGCAAGGCTGCAAGTGCTGGGAGTAGACAATGGCGAAGAAGCTAAATGTTGCCGAGGAAGTTCTGAGTGATAGAAAACTTTGGCTTCGCGAGGTCATTGACACCATCCCGGTGCAAATCTGGAGCGGACCTGCGGACGGAACGCTTGACTTCTGCAATGCTCGTTGGCGTGACGAGTTAGGCCTCAACCTTAACGGACTTCAGGGTGACGGCTGGCAAGAAATGCTGCATCCCGACGATAAGGCACGCGTTCTGCAGGCATGGAACGACTCCGTACGCACCGGACAGCCCTACGAACAGCAAGAGCGTCATCGGATGGCAAACGGCGAGTACCGCTGGTTTCTTTGCCGCGGCCTTCCCCTGCGAGACGAGCACGGAAACGTAGTTGGATGGTTTGGCAGCAACACCGATATCCACGAACGGAAAGTAGCGGAAGAAGCGCTACGCACGAGCGAGCAGCGCTGGCGTGCAGTGTTCGAGAATTCCTCCGTCGGTATCACTCTGATGGATCAAACGGGACACTTTATGGTCTCGAACGCTGCGTTCGGACACATGCTTGGCTACAGCAGCGACGAGCTAAAGCAGATCTCTTACCTCGATCTCACGTGCGAAGAAGACCGTGCCAATTGCGAAGGGTTGTACGTCGAGTTGTGGCAGGGCAAGAGCAATCGTCTCCAGATGGAAAAGCGCTTTTGCACCAAAGATCGCGGCATCATTTGGATTCGCACCAATGGTTCTGTGGTCAGGGAAGGGCCAGAACCTCGTTTCGCGATTTTTATTGTTGAGGAGATCACGGAGAGAAAGCGTCTGCAGGATGAGCTGCAGCGCGAACGCGACCGCTTACGCCTGCTCCTTGATCTCAATCACTACTTTATCTCCAAGTTGGAAATTCACGAATGCTTCGCCGCCGTCGCCCATGGGCTTGGTCAGGTGGAAGGCTGGAAATCCGCTACTATCCTATTGCCGGATCGATCGGGAAGCACGCTTCAGGATTATTTGAACGCCGGCAACTTCAAGCCGGACGGAGAGAGAATATCCTGGCCAGTGGAAGGAACCCTGAGTGGCAAGGTTCTTCGATCGGGTCAGCCTTCGATCTTCCGTTTTGAGGATCTCCCCTCGCTCTCTCCTTATTACGCGCAATCGTCTTCGCTTCATGAGATTGTTGAGAAAGAGGGCTTTCGTGCCGGGTGCGTTCTTCCGCTTAAACTCGATGGCCGCGTGCTCGGAGTGCTGTTTCTGGCCACGTCTCAGAGCCGGGAATCAGCGGAGCACGATCTGCGCTTCCTCGAAGAACTAGCCAAGCTCATCGCCGCGGCAATGAGCAACGCCCTTCGCTACGAGGAGATCAGTGAGTCGAATGAGCGTCTGTCTGAGGAAAGAGTCTATATCGAAGACCAGATTCGCCGGGACTTCAATGTCGAAGAAATCATCGGCGCCAGCACGCAGCTGAGTAACGTTCTGCACCAGGTTGAAAAGGTGGCCCAGACGGATTCAGCCGTGCTCATCCTCGGAGAAACTGGCACGGGAAAGGAGTTGATTGCACGTGCGATCCACAATCGCAGTCCGCGCCGCAACCAGGGCTTCATCAAGGTCGATTGCGCGGCGATTCCTCCGTCTTTAATTGAGAGCGAACTCTTCGGATACGAGAAGGGCGCCTTCACGGGCGCAGTCACGCAAAGGCTTGGACGCCCGGAAATCGCGAACAAGGGAACGGTGTTTCTCGACGAAGTGGGTGACCTGCCGCTGAATCTGCAAACCAAGCTGCTCCGTATCTTGCAGGACCAAACCTTTGAGAGGCTGGGGAGCAATCGCACACGTCAGCTTGACGTGCGCATCATAGCCGCTACCAATCGAGATCTCGAGCACATGGTCGAGACAGGTGAATTTCGCGCTGACTTGTACTACCGCCTAAAAGTCTTCGCCATCGAAATTCCGCCCCTGCGCCAGCGCCCGGATGACATACCTCCTTTGGTCAGGCACTATGTCCAGAAATATGCCAGCCGGATAAAAAAAAATATCGAGACAGTTCCGCAGGAGGCCATGGACACGTTCGTACGTTATTCATGGCCGGGCAACGTGCGTGAACTGCAGCACTTCATCGAGCGGGCCGTGGTTCTCTCCGAGGGAACGGTTCTGGGCGCACCTTTGGCAGAGCTTAAACGGAGCATTCAAAAACGGCAGGGTACCGTTAGTCGCACGCCAAGACGCACGCTGGAAGAGATCGAGCGCGATTCAATCCTCCAGGCACTGCGAGAGTCAAACTGGGTAGTGGGCGGCCCACGCGGAGCTGCCGCCAAACTGGGCCTGAAGAGGGCAACGCTGGCTTCGCGTATGGAAAAACTTGGCCTCTCGCGCCGGGTCGAGACTTCCCGGAACTAAATTTCCATTCATATCGAGCCAAAAGTTCCGGCCACCCGAAGGTGGCCGGAAAGAAGTCAGCTAGAGTTGCTTAGTTCACGGTTAGACTGACTGTTGTCGAGTGACTGACGGCGTTGGCGCCGGTGGCCGCACCGGTCACCGTCACTGATACGTCCCGGGGGCGAGGGCGCCGGTCGAATTGCCTCCACCGCAATTTACGGAGAACAGGACTGTCCCTAACAGGACCAGGAGCAGCACCAACATTGCACGACACTTTCTTCCCATCGCGAACATACCCAGGATGGCGAATGGGAAAACCGAGGCGAAGATCGGTCGTGGTCCGTGCCTCAGCTCCGCTGTTCTGGGCGTTGTTCCGGTGCTCCCCGCGATAGTCACGGTAACTGTCGATGATGGACTCGTGGTGCCATCCATGTTAACGAGGCCGGAGATGCCGAGCAGGTTGCTCCGGCGGGAGCGGTGCACGTGAGAGTCAATGCCTGATTGAAACCATTTAGCGGAGTCGCAGTCACCTTCCGCCCTTCGAGGCGGCGGTGATCGTTTGCTGAGCACTGGCCAGCGTAAAGTCGGGAGTGCCGGAGGACCCTGCTGATGAAGTACCAGTTCCAGTCAGCGCGATCGATTGTGGTGAATTCGATGCTATACCCGTAATCGTCAGACTGGAGGCCGAGTTGGCTGCAGCGGTAGGCGCAAAGGCACCTGAATCGTGCAGTTACCGTTGGCGGCCAGAGTTGCCGGTGTGATGGGGCAGTTGTTCGTCTGCTTGAATGCGTTGCTGCCGACTGCAATGCTGGAGATCGTCATGGCAAACTGCGAAGAGGTGTTCGCTAGCGTGACCGTCTTCGCTGTGCTGGTTGTGCCGATCTGTTGATTGCCGAAGGCCAGAGTCGAGGGCCAAAGCTGTATCGTACCTTGGACGACGACACCGGTGCCGGACAACGCAACCGTTTGAGGACTGTTCGCCGAGTCGTCGGCGATTTGTATGATGTCAGGACGCGATCCCCCAGCCGTCGGAGAAAATGTGACTGTGATTGTGCAGGTGTCTTTTGCGCCTCCAGCCGGCGTAAGTTGCTGGCCACAGTTATTAGTTTGGGTGTAGTCGCCGCCACTTCCGGCGAACGAGCGTTGGCGCGGAGGGAGTCGGATCGATCATCGCCTTAATGACCGAATCGGGAACGTTGGCGGCTTTTAACGCTTTCAGACCTTCAACGCTGGTATCGAAACTGGCAGCACCGCTCCCCGCTGCGCTCGTAGCCTTGATCTTGGCCAGAATCACGTCTTCGGAAATGCCCAGGTTCACCATAGCAACCACGTCCTGGTTGGTGAGCCTCCGTTTTACTCCGGAAGCGTCGTCGCTGAATGCTGGACAGAGAAGAAGGAAGCAAAGCACCAATACGGCGAAAAATGACCCAATTCGACTTTCCCTGACAAATTCCATAACTGAGGCCCCACATCTTAACGTGAAAATTTTCGAAGTGTCACTCGGAGAAAGCCGACATCCGCAAGAACGCGAGATTGTTCTTGGATTGTCAACACGACGGCCCCCAGAAAGTCGTTCTTGTTGTTGGGTGTTACATCTCCCAGGTCGACTAAGCGTACCGTTATTCCACTACGGGTCGCGCTTCTTTTTTAAGATAGCAGTGGTCATAATCAGAGAATTAAGTAGAAGAACCGAGGACCCTGGGTGGAAAGCACGGCACCCCAAGCGAACCGCAAGGTCCTTCGCGCGAAAGAGGCGCTCAGGAGGACAGGGGTTGGAGGCGAGAGGCAATCGATCCTGAGAACTTCGCGATTCCCGTTCATTTCAATGCCTTAGCCGAGGTTACCTGCCTGCGTTTGGAGCGTTACTTGTCGCCATCGCCACATGTTACCGGCGTACATTGACCCTCCGTCATGTTCGCCATACTCTTGGGTCGGACGGGAAACCACTATGACTAAGATAATCCGAACATTCACATTGGCGATTCTGATCTGCGGGGCTGCTCTCGCCGAAGTAAGCCAGCGTCAGCTTGTACGAGAGCAACTGCCGGAGTATCCGGCGTTGTTAAAAAAGATGGGAATCGGGGGGACTGTCCGCCTCAATGCATTGGTTGCGGCCGATGGAACGGTAAAGAGTACGAGGGTAGAAGGCGGCAATCCTGTTTTGGGCGAACTTGCTTCCGGCGCGGTAAAGAAGTGGAAATATGCCGCGGGTGCTCAGTCCAGCGAAGCAGTAGAAATCGTGTTCGATGCGAAGCTGGCGACAGTCCGGGTGAAATGAGCCCGCGGCGCGCTGACCTTCTCACGATGTCCCGACATCCGCGCTATTTTCCTGTATAACTCACGCGCCAGATAGAGTTGGTTCCGTCGTCGCTTACGAACAGCGATCCATCGGGAGCGACAGCGACGCCCACGGGGCGTCCCCAGACCTGGCCATCGCTGGTGACAAATCCTGTTAAGAAGTCCTGGTATTCTCCGCTGGCGCGCCCGCTTCCGTGCATCGGCACGCGGAGCACTTCATATCCAGCGCGTACTTTTTTATTCCAAGAGCCATGTTCCGCCGCGAAGATGTCTCCGCTGTACTCGGCGGGGAACTGCTTGCCTTGATAGAACGTCATCTCCAGTGACGCGATGTGCGGTTGGACCAGCACGTCGGGAACGATCACTTTTTCCTTCAGCTCCGGATGCTTACCCTGGTGACGGGGGTCCTGATGTCCGCCGATGTAATACCACGGCCAACCGTAGAAACCGCCATCCTGAACGTGCGTAATGTAATCGGGCGGGAGGTTATCCCCGATCTCGTCGCGCTCATTTGTTGAGCACCACAGCTCTCCCGTTTTGGGATGGATCGCCATGCCCACGCAGTTCCGGATACCCCAGGCGTAAACCCGTTCTCCTGATCCATCGGGATTGAACTCGAGCACGTCTGCGCGATGAAACTCGACCGGATTGTTATCGGTATCATCGACGTTGGAACGGGACCCTACTGAAACGAACATCTTCTTGCCCTCAGGAGAGAAGACGATGTCGCGCGTCCAATGCCCACCGCCTCTGAGGCGACCGCCGCCGGGCACTTCGGTGATCTTCTGCTCCGGGCCGCTGGCTTTGAGGTCGCCATTTTTATAAGGGAATCGAACTACCGAATCGGTATTGCCGATGTAAATCCATTGCGGGTTCGCGCTGGGCGGGTAGAACGCGATGCCAAACGGCTTTGTGAGACCTGTGGCGAAGACCTCGCTGCGTTCGGGCTTGCCGTCTTGACCAATCCCGCGAAACACTTTGATATCGCCGGGATTGCTCTCTGCCACGAAAAGGTCTCCGTTAGGAGCTGTGCGGATCTCGCGCGGGTTATCGAGGTTGCTCGCGTATAGATCCACTTTGAAACCCGCCGGAGCCTGCGGCCATGCGTCCTTAGGCCGCGGCACGAGATCGGGACCGTTGTCCACCGACTTGGTTGCATAAGGCTGCGGCAGATCGGAGACCGTGATCTTGTGAACTACGCCAGGAGACTCGTCGTGATAGTCGCTGAATGTAACTTGCTTCTTGTTCTGCGAGCCAAGTGGCAATACCGCGAAAGCAATTGCGATTGCGAGCATCGCAGGCGTAGTGCAGACTAGTTTTGTTATTCGCATGATTGTCTGACATACTTCAATTCTGATGAGATGCTAAATCGTCCCGAAGCTGGCGAGCACCTGTTGTGAGTAATGAAAACCCCGCATGCAAGAGTCAAGTCTTGCGCGCGAGTCAACGCGTAAAACCGACCTCCGAAGAGGTCGGCCTTGGTCCTTGCTCTGCGAATGTTTAACTTACGCTTTGCAGCACATGCTCACGCTCTTCGGCATCATGCCTCACCTCGGCGGCGCTGTGAGGCAGGGCGATATTCAGCGCTTCATCTATGCTATTTACGTAGTGGATTTCGACGCCCTCAAGCTGCTGTGGCGTGAGGTCTTCCTCGACATTCTGCCGATTCTCGGCGGGAAGAATTACGTCACGGACGCCCGCCCGTTTTGCCGCGAGCACCTTCTCCTTGATTCCTCCCACAGGAAGCACATTGCCGCTTAGCGTGATCTCGCCAGTCATGGCCGTAAGGGGACGCACTTGCGTGCCAGTCAGCAATGAAACCAGAGCAGTCGCCATGGTTACGCCTGCAGATGGTCCGTCTTTGGGAACGGCTCCTGCCGGCACGTGGATATGAATATCCAGTTCTTTCAGGAACTCTTCCTCGAGGCCCAACTGCTTCGCGTTGGAGCGTACCCATGTGAGCGCCGCCTGCATTGACTCCTGCATAACCTGTCCGAGTTGACCGGTCATGCTGAAGTTGCCTTTGCCCTTCATTTTGTTGGCTTCGATAAAGAGCACGTCGCCGCCGGCCGGAGTCCACGCGAGTCCCACTGCTACGCCTGGACGTTTTGTGCGTTCGGCAATCTCAGTGTCAACACGAACCTTGATGCCGCCCAGAAACTCCTGAACGATATCTCTGGTCAACACGAGCTTGTCAGTCTTGCCTTCAGCGATCCGGCGCGCCTGCTTGCGGCACATGGTGCCGATGTTGCGCTCGAGATTGCGCACTCCGGCCTCGCGCGTGTAGTGCCGGATGATGTAGCGCACCACGTCTTCCGGGAACTCGATCTGCTCCGGCTTAATGCCGTTTTCCTCGATCTGCCGCGGGATTAGGTAACGGAAAGCAATGTGTACCTTCTCGTCTTCGATATAGCCCTGAAGTTCGATGATCTCCATGCGATCGCGCAGCGGTTCCGGAATGGGATCAAGCACATCCGCGGTGCAGATAAACAGCACTTTTGAGAGATCGAACGGCACATCCAGGTAGTTGTCGCGGAAAGTCGAATTCTGCTCAGGATCGAGCACTTCGAGCAGAGCCGATGCAGGATCTCCGCGGAAATCGCGTCCGAGCTTGTCCACCTCGTCCATCATGAACACTGGATCGTTGGTCTCAACCCGCCGCAAACTCTGAATGATCTGTCCCGGGAGCGCGCCGATATAAGTGCGGCGATGGCCGCGCAGCTCGGCCTCGTCATGCATACCGCCGAGCGAGATTCGCGCAAACTTACGTCCGAGTGCTCGCGCAATGCTGCGGCCTAGTGAAGTTTTACCGACGCCCGGAGGTCCCACAAAGCAGAGGATAGGACCCTTCATTCCAGGTTTGAGCCTGCGCACCGACAAATAATCGAGAATGCGGTCTTTTACTTTTTGCAAATCATAATGATCCTCATCGAGGATCTCCTTCGCCTTGGTGATATCGACATCCGTCCCGGAAGACTTGCTCCATGGCAGCACCGCCAGCCATTCGATATAGCTGCGTGTCACGGAATAATCAGCGGCCATCGGGGACATGCGGCCAAGTCGCACGAGCTCTTTGAGAGCTTCCTTCTTCACCTCGTCGGGCATACCCGCGGCTTCGATTTTCTTCTTCAGCTCTTCGGTATCGCGCTGCGTTTCGTCCTGCTCGCCCAATTCCTTCTGAATTGCTTTCAATTGTTCGCGCAGGTAGTACTCGCGTTGCGATTGCTGAACTTGGTCCTGGACCTCGGTCTGGATCTTATTGCGAAGCTGCTGGACCTCCAGTTCCTTGGCAAGATGGCGGTTGATCTTCGTTAGCCGCGACTTAACGTCAGTGATTTCGAGGATCTCCTGCTTGTCCGTTGTCGAAAGCGAAGGCAGTGACGAAGCGATGAAATCAACCAGCCGTCCGGGCTCTTCGATGTTGATGGCGACAGTCTGCAGTTCGTCGGATAGCGTTGGTGAGCCGGTAACTATCTGCTGGAAGAGAGTGAGCACATTGCGCTGCAGCGCTTCTATTTCCGGACCGCCCTCTGACTTTCCTTCCAGAATAGGATCGACTATGGCGCGCATGAACGGCGTCAGTTGCTGATATTCGCGCACGTGCACGCGCTCCACGCCTTCGGTAAAGACAAAGAGACTCTGGTTCGGCATCTTCACCACTTTGTGCACAGTGGCGAGCGTGCCAATGCTGTAGAGATCGGTCGGCTGCGGACTATCTACGCGAGCTTCGCGCTGCGCGACAACAACAATATTCTTCTCTTCGCCGAGCTGATTGATTAACTGGACGGAACTCTCCCGGCCCACAGTTAGCGGTAACACCGCGTGAGGAAATAGGACCGTATCCCGGACCGGAAGGACTGGGAGCGTACGCTCGCCCTGAGGCGGCTGCGCTTCTTTAACAGGTTCCGGAGTAGAGGGATGATTCTTGCGTGTTTCTGCCATATGAATGCCTTGCAAACCTTGATAATAGATGACTCAACTTCTCGAAAAGATTCGAGCGTGAAATTGTACTACTCGTGCCTTGCGCTTTGCGCGCAGGGAATTGTTAATTTGCCTGGATTATCTGGCTTTGTAGATGCCGAGCACTTTGACCATCGGACAAATCTCTCGGAGATGACGCAGGGCGTTTTCTGCTGCGAGTGTCTGACCACATTTCAGATCGACGTAGAAGACGTACTGCCATGGGTGTCCTTTAACGGGGCGCGATTCGATCTTGCTTAATGATAGGTCGCGAAGCGCGAAGACAGCGAGCGCTTTAAACAGAGCGCCTGGCTGATCTGGAACAGAAAACGCAATTGAAGTTTTATTGGCATCCTGCGCCCACTTTTGTTTCGGAGCTACTAGCAAAAATCGAGTGAAGTTCTTGGCATCGTCTTCGATGCCAGCCTTGAGGATGCTTCCTCCATATTCGACTGCCGCCTGCCGGCTCGCAATTCCAGCCGCATCGGTCTCGCGTTCTTCTACTACGTGCTTCACGCTGCCGGCGGTGTCATAGAACGGGACTTGCTGGATACTCGAGTGCTCGCGGAAGAATCGGCGGCATTGGTCGAGAGCAACGGGATGCGAGAGTACGCGGCGCAGCTGTGCGATCTTGACGCTGGGCAAAGCGATCAAGTTGTGTCGAATCCGAAGGCGGTGTTCGCTACGAATGTATAGGGGATGCTCCAGCAGAAGGTCAAAATGCTCGGTCACCGGACCAGCGAGGGTGTTCTCGATTGGGATCACCGCTGCTTGTGCTCTCTTTTTGAGCACCGAATCAAAGACCTCTGCGGACCGTGAGCATGGCAGGACCTTACATGAGGGAACCATCTGGAGCGCGGCTTCGTGGCTGAACGAGCCGCGCTCACCTTGAATAGCAATCTTCAGAACTTCCTCCTGTCATCTATTTCCGATGTTCTTGAATTGGGCGATTGCAAGTTCAATTTGGGAACTCTGCACCAGATTACGAGATGAGAAAATTGCAATCCGAATAGTCACTTCTGGTTGCCTCAGCATTTAAACATA
>DATLKS010000705.1:0-3933 GCA_035538255.1 Terriglobales bacterium | reverse complement strand
CCCCGCAACAGTAAATCTTCGCATCACCCGCGGGCATCGCGGCGGGTCCGGGATGACAGTTCTCGGAGGTGCACTTCGTAAACCCTCGTGCCCTTCGTGTTGACCCCATTCTGGAAGTGAACCGATGATCCACGAGATCTTTCCTGTAGGCATGCTCGGCTGCAACTGCTCCGTAATCGGTGACGAGAGCACGCGGGAAGCGCTCCTCATCGATCCCGGCGACGAGATCGACCGCATCCTCGCCATTCTCACCAAACATCAGCTCAAGCTCAAACAGATCATCGTCACCCACGCCCACATCGACCACGTCGGCGGAGCGATGAAACTCAAGCAGGCCACCGGCGCTCCGATCCTGCTGAACAAGAATGATTACGCGCTGCTGAAGATGCTCGACATGCAGGCCGCCTGGATCGGCGCACCGCCTCCCGGAGCAGTGGCGATCGATCAGAGCCTCAACGACCAGGACTCGATCCACTGCGGCACACTCCAAGCCATCGCCATGCATACACCCGGACACACCGAAGGCAGCATGTGCATCTACTTCCCTGCTGAGCAAAAGCTGATCGCCGGCGATACCCTCTTCGCCGGCAGCATCGGACGCACGGACCTCCCCGGCGGATCATTCAATAAGATCATCACTTCCCTACACGATCGCGTGTTGGCTCTGCCCGACGAAACTGTAGTAATCCCCGGCCACGGTTTATTCACGACCATAGGCGAAGAACGCCAAAGCAATCCGTTTCTGGTGAAAAGATAGCTGCTGGCTACTGGTAATTGGTAGCTGCTAGCTGGCAGCTCCCCTCAATGCCGCTTGAAGTATTGCACCGCGCGTTCGTGCGCTTCGGCCTTTTCCCGTGTCGGGAAAGTTCCTAAATTGCGCCGCTTCCCTGTTTTCGGATTCTTCTTGCGCGAATAGAGCCGATACTCTCCCGATTTCAATTTGCGAATCATGCGATGTGAGATGCCAAGCCAGTGACGCAGAACCGCCTGCGGTAGCGGGTGGCGCCTTAGCTGTTACCGCTAAAGCCAAGGTAAAATTCTCGACCGTCCGGCTGGAAGCCGGACGGGATCGCCACCTCACCCAACCGTTTACCACTGTGGGCCGCCCTCGAACGTGCCGCCGGCAGGCGGGACTCGATCGAACGTAGTCCTCCGTGTTCTCGGTGATGATCTTTTGGTTTTTGGCTGAGAGCCGGGAGCTGAAAGCTGCTCCTACTTCACCGCGTCTTCTGTTTTCTTCGCACCCTTCTTCACGCCGTGACCGACCGCGGTCGTTCCCTTCTTGACACCGCGACCCGTAGTCTTGGCCACATTCTTGGTCCCGGTAGCGGTCTTGTCGGCGGCCTCCTCCGTGCCATGCGCGGTCTTCTTGGCTGCTCTCTTGGTTGTGTGCGCGGTACTCTTGGCGGCTTTGTTTACGTCATGAGCAGCATCCTGTGCGACACCGACTGTACCAAGTGCCAAAACCGCAGCAAGAACTAGCGACGATGTTGATTTCACTTTTTTGATCTCCATTTGTTTATTGTTCCCCGAAACGCCTGTCACAATGCGAAGGAGCATAGCGCATCAGGTTCGATTCTCCAAACCCTTGTCACAATCCCAAACCGCTATCCCCTGGACTACCTCGCCGTCCCGTGATGACGGGACTTGAAAGGCCTTTCTCCGTGCTCTCCGTGACTTCGGGTGATATTGTTCTTTACTTTACCGGTAGCTGAGCGCCGAAGGCCAACAACTTCTCTTGTCGATCACCGACCATGCTCATGAAAACTGCTAATCACCGCCGAAGAAAAGTCACCTCGCACTGTGTGATTTGTATCGCCGCTGCCGTGTCGCTGAATTGTTTCGTCCGCTCCCAGCAGCGATCCGAGAGTTCGATCGTTATGCCGATGGAGCAGCAAGGCTGCGCAGCGGCCGAGTCCGGCACGAAGATTTGCAAGTACGACTACGATTTCGATGGCAAACCGGTCGAGTCTATTTTGTTTCGTCCTGCGGCGAGCGGACGGTTCCCGGGCGTTCTAATGATT
Source organism: Terriglobales bacterium (assembly GCA_035538255.1). Classification (GTDB taxonomy): domain Bacteria; phylum Acidobacteriota; class Terriglobia; order Terriglobales; family Acidobacteriaceae; genus Gp1-AA112. The sequence goes on along the minus strand of DATLKS010000705.1, from coordinate 1,909 downwards.
CCAGGCTACGAGCGTACCGCCAGAGATCTGATATATCTGGGCGTTCGTCTGGCCAACGCGGGCTTCGCCGGCATTGCCGTGTCTCTGCCCGGATTTGGAAAATCGCAGGGACCACCCGATTTCGTCGGTCCGAAGACCCTGGCAGTCCTCACCGCAGGCTACCGCAAGCTGCAGCGCGAGCCTTTTGTGGATCCGACCATAATGGGAATCTATGGCTACTCGCGGGGCGGCATGGCAGCCTCGCTTCTCGCGACGGAATTGGACGACGTGAAAGCCGCAGTATTCGGCGCCGGCGTCTATGATTTCAAGAAGCTCTACGACGAAAGTCCGCTCCCCGGTGTGCGCGTCAACATGAAGCAGGAGACTGGGATGACGAATGAAGCGATCCGCCAGCGCTCATCCATCCTCAGAATGGAAAAACTGAATTGCCCGGTGCTGATCCTGCATGGCGAGAAGGACAAAAATGTCCCGGTAACCCAGGCGCTGCTGCTACGTGACCCCTGATGGAGAACGTCTCAATACAGAGCACAGCTATTCCGAAAACAAGACCAACCCACTCCTGTTCGAGAACTGCCCAGACACACACGATGGCGGCGAGGAACACCGCGACGACTAGCCAGAACAGGGCATATCCCGGCTGACGATTTGATAATGATCGTCTGCCAGCGAGGAACCAAAGCAGCGACGCAAAGATGCCCACCACTGATCCAGTGTCGTTCGGCAAATTGCGACCATTCATTCATGCTTTTGGCCTTCGGCCTTGAGTTCAAAAACATATCAGAACGTGACCTCTACGGCTGGGTGAGCCACTTGGCCCGTTTTGGGCTTTTATCGCACTTTCAATGGATTACCCTTCATCGCCTAGCAACCGGCGACCACCGATCATTCACATCGCAGCGCCGTCATAGGATCGACTCGCATTGCTCGGCGGGCGGGAATGTAGCATGCAACCGTGGCTACTAGCATCAGCAGCAGGGCCACTCCGGCGAAGGTCAGAGGATCGGAGGCGCTCACGCCGTATATCATGCTGCGCATCTGTCGCGCGAGTATGAGGGCCAGCAATGAACCGAGTATCACACCGGCGGCGGCCAGGGCGATGCCGCGTCCGAGAATCAGTTGTAGAACATCTCTGCGCTGCGCTCCGAGCGCCATACGGGTTCCTATTTCGGGAACGCGTTGTCCCACGAGATACGAGATCACCCCCGTAGATTCCAATCGTCGAAAGCAGGAGCGCCAGTCCGGCAAAGAGTCCGAGGAGCACCATTGCGAAGCGCCGTTCTGCCAACGAATCGGAGATGATCTGATCAAAGGTTTGGACGTTGTAGATCACATGCTCGCGATTTACTTTCGACACCGAAGCGCGCAGCGCTGGAAGTAACGATAGCGGGTCCACCTTGGAGCGGATCATCAAATAGGCTCCGCGGTTCAACAAAGGCCAGAACCTGTCTGGTATTTGGGTTACGGGCATGTACAGCTGTGCCTGGACCTTGTGTTGCGAATCGGTGTCCAGACCCCAATGCTTTACGTGTCCTACTACACCAACGATCTCGGGTTGCGTGTCCATGAGTCCGAGGTTCAGACGCTTGCCGATCGGGTTCTCATTCGGGAAATACTTGTGCGCAAGATACTCGTCGATCACGACCACCGGCACGGATGTTTCCGTGTCGTTCTCGGAGAGGAATCGTCCACTCAGCAGCGGAAATCCCATGGCTTTCTCGTAGTCCGGCTCTGCGATATAAAACAGCGCCCAATTCATGTCGGAGGTGTTGGTCGGTTTTGGCTGACCTTGGAGCCAGAACGGGATCTCTGAATCTCCATTCATGGGCAATGCGCCTCCGGTCAAAGATGCCGCCTGCACGCCGGGCGTGTGGCGCACTGCGTCGTGCAGCTGGCGTACTGCAGCACGGGT
>DATLKS010000704.1:0-2305 GCA_035538255.1 Terriglobales bacterium | reverse complement strand
TGGCGGTCCACTTGCACCGGTCCATGGACTTGGTCGCGGCTCTTCTTGCGATTTCCAAATCAGGCGCCGCCTATCTTCCGCTTGAACCTGAAGCTCCGGCAGCGCGGCAGGCGCTCTGCATCCAGAATGCCAGTCCATGGGTGATTCTGACAGACATGTCTGCGCCGGACCTGCCGCAAGTCTCAACGCCGATCATCTACCTTGAATCACTCATTGAAGCAGGCAGCGGAAGGGAACTTCCCGCAGCGTCCGTCAGTCCCGACGATCTCGCCTACGTGATCAATACATCGGGTACTACGGGAGTTCCGAAGGGAGTGGAGATCAGACATCGCGGACTCGTGAACGAGCTGATCTCATTTCAGAAAGAGCCGGGATTTACCGCAGCCGATCGTATGCTTGCCATTGCGACCGCTTCCTTTGATATCGCCGGGCTCGAATTCTTCCTCCCTCTCGTCTCCGGAGGCTCCCTCGTCCTGCAAGATCGCGCTGTCGCGTTGGACCCTCATTTGCTTATGGCGGCGATCGACGAATCTCAGTGCACCGTAATGCAGGCAACGCCGGCCACCTGGCTGTCGCTGCTCTCGGCCGGCTGGAAAGGGCCCGGCCGTCCGCTCAAGGCCCTGTGCGGCGGCGAACCAATGTCGCGAGAACTGGCAAACGCCCTGCTTGACCGCGGGATCGAGCTGTGGAACGTCTATGGTCCCACTGAAACGACCATTTGGGCTACTGTGCACCGCGTGCGGCGCGGCACCGCCCCCATTTCCATCGGCAAACCGATCGCCAACATGACCGCATTTGTTCTCGACGCGCGTAGACAGTTGGTCCCGGCCGGCGTCCCAGGCGTGCTGCACATCGGTGGCGTCGGACTTGCGCGAGGATATCACCGCAATTCGCAAGCCACGGCGGACCGGTTCATCCATGTTGAGGCCGTCGGCGACGATTTGCTCTACGATACTGGCGACATCGTCGTCCAGCGGCCCGACGGTACGCTGGAGTGCCGCGGCCGCGCCGACAATCAGGTAAAGGTGCGCGGTTATCGCATCGAGCTTGAAGCTGTGGAAGCAGCCGTTCGGCGTCATCCGCAGGTGGGCGCCGCTGCTGCTCGTGTGTGGCCCGATGCCACCGGCAGCAATCGGCTCAGCGTATACCTGGTTGGCAAAGAGGGTCCGCCGCCAGATACATCCGCCCTGCGGCGCTTCCTGAAACAGGACCAGCCCGAGTGGATGATTCCTTCCGACGTGGTCGCGATGGACGCGCTCCCCTTGTCCCTCACGAACAAGGTCGATCGATCCAAGCTCCCCGCCCCTTCGATTCAACAGGACACTTTGAGCGCCGGAGAGCTCAAAACTTCATGCGAGCAACGGCTGGCAACCATCTGGTGTGAAGTTCTGAAGGTTCCTGCTGTCGATCGCAACGACAACTTCTTTGATCTTGGCGGCCATTCGCTTATGCTTGCGGCCTTGGCACAGCGGATCGAGGCTGCATTCGAAAGTCGGCTCTCCATTGCGACGCTCTTCCATGTGCCAACTGTTCAGGGGCAAGCTGCACTCCTTGAGCAGGCGCAGTCCTCTGCAACGGTCGGGCTCTTTCCACTGCAGCCAGATGGTGCGAGGCCCCCGCTTTTCTGGCTTCATCCTCCGGCACATATCGTTCACCTCACCGAAGCGCTTGGCAGAAATCAGCCCGTGTTCGGAGTCGGGTTAACCGAACCGGACCTCGAAAAACTTGGCCCCTCGCCCTCCATGGAGAGCATTGCGGCGCTCCATGCGCAAGCGATTTTGGCCGCGCAACCGCATGGTCCCCTCTTCCTCGCTGGACTCTGCACCGGCGGAATTGTGGCATTCGAAACTGCGGCCCAGCTACAGGCGGCCGGTCATCAGGTCGCGCTGTTGATCCTGCTCGATGCACAAAACCCGGTCTTCTACCGGCGCATTGGCAGCCTTTCTGTTGAGCTGAGCAAGGCGTACTTCTATTTGAAGCAGGCGATGAGAGAAGCCCGTCCTCAGAACCGGGCGACCCTGCAACAGCGATTCATCCGTCTCATCACACTCCGTAAAGAGATCTGGCCACCGAGCATGGTTCCAATCGAGACCGTCCTAGGCCAGCACATGACAGATGCCGCTGCTTATCGCTATAAGCCGCCCCTCTACTCCGGAGATGTGCTCCTGCTACAGGCGAAAGATCGTCCTCACAGGGTCGATCACACACCAGGATGGCGGACCGTTGTGGCTGGAACGCTGATGACGCGTGAAGTGGATGGTCATCACGACGAATTGCTGCATCGAGAGAACGCTGGTGCACTTGC
>DATLKS010000703.1:0-1977 GCA_035538255.1 Terriglobales bacterium | reverse complement strand
AAGGTCGTGGAGGTAGTTTTGAAAGGCGCGATAAGTGTCAAATCCGAGACGCTGAACCGTCCGAACCAACGTTGCAGGATCGATTTTCAAACGTGCCGCGGCCGCGCGCACGCTTGGCAGCACGAATTCTCTTGGGTTCTCGAGAACCTGGCGCAGGCTTTCGCGCCGTCCGGAGCTCAATTCATTAATGCGGGTTTGAATACCGATCGGATGCACCGATTTGTCGAGCTTCTTTGCCATCTGTTGTCGTGACTCCTTGCGGATGAATACGTTTGTACAGAAGATTCGCCCGCACAACGGCTAAAGATATTGATCTTATCAGGTCAAAAGGAGCTTCGCCAGGCCGAGACGTGCGACGGCAAGCGCTCCGTGTCCGCATGCGCGGCAGTTAACTCGCTCCCGAAACGTTGGGGGCTGAACCCGCGATAAGGTGCTAAGCATTCTGCGCGCCAATAGATTCCAGTAGAGATCATGCGGACGGCACTGACAGAAGCCTCCACTGAAAGAGTATGCATGGATGCAACAACCGTTGACATGGAGAACCAGGAATGCGGCGCCGCAGTGCCCAATTATTGCGGCACAATTCTGTTGACCGCGTTTCGGAGAATTGCTATGGTTGTCGATACTGATGCGGCAACTCAACAAAAGTTGCAAGGAGCGGTCGAGCCAACACCGAGGTTCATGTTTCCGCTGTGAGTGCTCATCGAAACAGGATCTTGGCTTCAGTTCCGGCAGAATTCTCTATCCGAAGAACAATTCATCGGCGAACGATATTCCAACTCCAACGGAGCTGTTCCGTTCCGGCGGAGAAGCACAATCAACCGGGGTTCCGTATGCACCGTAGACTTCATGCATCCTCAGTTAGTCGAATCTTTTTTCTTGGCATTCTGGTTATGCCGGTTGTGATATCAGCGTCCAGCAAGGCCGTTGCGCAGGCTCCCGAATTCGACATCGTCATTCGCCATGGCAGAATCGTGGATGGAAGCGGCAATCCATGGTATCGCGGGGATCTAGGGATCCGGGACAAGCGCATCGCCGCAATCGGTGATCTTTCCCACGCGGTGGCCCGACGGACAATTGACGCCGGCAACCACATTGTTGCGCCTGGATTTATCGAGACGATGGGCTGGCAGAGTTATATCGTGATCGAAGATCCGGTGAGCACGCTGAGTAAGTTACAGCAGGGCTGCACGACGATGCTGGTCGGCGAAGGCCAATCGGAAGCCCCGCAAAGCGATGCTACGGCAAAGCAAATTGAAGCGCGGGACCCTGAAGCAAAGGTGACCTGGCGGAACTTCACGGAATATTTCCAGTTGCTCAACCAGCGTGGCATTGGAATGAACCTGGTTCACGACGTGGGGGCGGCGCAAGTACGCGAAATCGTGATGGGCGATACAGATCGCGAGCCGACTCCCGAGGAGCTGGAAAAGATGAAGGCGCTGGTGGCCGAGGCGATGCAACAGGGCGCGGTGGGCCTATCGAGCGCACTGATTTATCCGCCGGGCAGTTTTGCCAAGACGCATGAGTTAGTGGAGCTGGCCAAAGCAGCCGGTCAATACGGCGGCACGTACTTCACGCATATGCGGAGCGAAAGCGGAGATCTGCTGGCGTCCATTGACGAGGCAATCTCCATCGGAGAGCAGGCCGGAGTTCCGGTGCACATTTATCACCTGAAGGCTGCAGGAGCTGAGAATTGGCACCTGATCGACGCGGCGCTGAATCGGATTCAAGCGGCACGCGACAGAGGCCTGGATGTAACCGCCAATACGTATCCCTATATTTATAACGGTCTCAATTTAGGTTCCTTCATTCCTCCTGACGCGTATGCGGGAGGACGCAAGAACTTGATTCAGTCCCTCGCCAACCCGGCAACCCGGCAGAAGCTGGAAACCGAGATCGAGACCCGTACGGACTGGGAAAACTGGTATTTGCATGCGGCAGGAGACTGGAACAATGTCTTGATCACCCTGGATGGCG
>DATLKS010000702.1:0-1745 GCA_035538255.1 Terriglobales bacterium | reverse complement strand
CAGGCCCTCACGACCAGGTGCGATATGAGCGCTGTGTTGAATGTAGTCCGGCGACCAGAATCGTTCTGCCGCAGCATAATCGCGCTTGTTGAAGAGTGTGTCGAACGCTTCCATGACAAGGGCCCTGTTTTGTTCGGGTGTAGTCTTCGTTATTTCAGCCATCTGAGTTGTTTCGGACCTTTGAGATTCTCCTTTTTATGTGATTTGGTCGTTTTGCTTCTTGGCTCCAAAATTAACCCGCGAGCATCCCTCCATCCACCGCCAGGGATGCACCGATGATGTAAGAGGCCTTGTCAGAGCCAATGAACACGATGGCATTTGCAATCTCTTCGGGCGTTCCCATGCGCTTGGTAGGAACGTGTGTCTCGAGGAAATTTGCTTTGTTTTCCTTGGTTTGCGCAAAGCGGTTGAACATCCCCGTTTCCGTCGGACCAGGGCCAACGATGTTGACACGAACGCCTGTGCCGGCGAGTTCGATGGCCGCAGACTTCGTGATGCCTTCCACAGCATGCTTGCTGCCGACATACACCGCTGCGGTCGGGCCGCCGACCTTGCCGTACGAAGACGAGATGTTGACGATGCTGCCTTTGCCTTGCGAAGCATGACGCGAATTTCGTACTTCATGCACAGAAGCACACCAAGCACATTCGTGTCGAAAATAGCTTGATAGCTCTCGGGGGTTACATCGGCAGCCGAACCGGGCGTGCCGACAGTACCAGCGTTATTGACGGCAATATCGAGGCGACCGAAACGAGCGATGATCTTGTCGACGAGGTCCTTGACTTCCTCTTCATGCCGCACATCGGTGCGCACAAATTCGGCCTCAGTGCCGAGGTTGCGCAGTTCAGTGGCTAGCTTCTGACCTTCATCGTCGTGTCGACCAGAAACAACGACCCGCGCTCCATCGCGCGCGAAGGCCAAGGCGGTGGCGCGACCGATTCCCGTCAGCGCGCCCGTGATTAAAACAACGGGTGAACTCATAGACTGCCTCCATGATCTGGAACCCATGCAGGTCAGGCATGACCGCCGCCCAAAGCTGCTTTCGGGTTTGCTCAGATCACCTGGTTAGATCACGAGGGAAGCTATTAGTAGCGCGGTTGAAGCATACTTTGTTAAGCTCGGAGCCATGCTTCGCAAGCATGGGAGTTAGAAATGGAATTACGACATCTTCGTTACTTCGCCGCGGTTGCCGACTCGGGAAACCTCACGGTGGCAGCGCAACGAATGCTGCACACGTCGCAGCCTTCGTTGAGTCGGCAGATTCGAGATCTTGAGGATGAGGTGGGCACCCCACTCCTGACGCGAAGAGCTCGCGGCGTCGACCTGACACCGGCGGGTCGGGCCTTTCTCGATCACGCCCGCTCAGTGTTATCGCAGGTTGAAGCGGCAGGTGAATCTGCACGCCGGGCCGCTCATCCCGCCAAGCCATGCTTCGCCATGGGCTTTCTGACCGGACACGAATTGACTTGGATGCCCGAAGCCCTGCGGATATTGCGCGACGAACTACCTAACATTGACGTGATGATATCGAGCCAATACTCGCCTTTGCTTGCGGATGGGCTTTCGAAGGGAAAAATCGATGCTGCCTTTCTTCGACGGGAACGAGGCGTGCCAGAGGTGGCGTACCGGGTTCTCGTCAAAGAGCCCTTGATGGTGGTTTTGCCTAGCAATCACCGTCTCGCTGCGCTCAAATCCATCGGTCCAAGGGATCTAGTGGGAGAGCCGTTCGTGACCGTGTCCAACAC
>DATLKS010000701.1:0-1598 GCA_035538255.1 Terriglobales bacterium | reverse complement strand
ACTTGGATCATGGCGAAACCTCAACAAAACGAACCAGCACCAGCAATCATACAGATTTTGGCGAGATCAATGCGCCATCAAGTCCGTAACTGGTTGTGCCACTCGAACATCAAATACACATAGGCGAGAATCGAAGCACAGCGCGACAGAGTCAATGAGATGACAATACAAATTGGCGCAAAGCCCGACAGCGGATTTGACGATCCGATTGGCATGCTGCTCGACTGCCATCGCAGGATCGAGCACTTCGTCAATACTCTTGCGATCGTAGCCGACCGGGCGCGGGCCCGGGCTTTAACCGGCGAAGAGGCCGAGGCCGTTCAGTCGGCGCTCCATTACTTTCGCGCAGCAGGGCAAAGGCACAACGTAGATGAAGAGGAATCGCTGTTTCCGCGGCTGCGCGCCGAAAGCGCCGTCGGGGATTTCGAGGAATTGAACACTCTCGAAGGTGATCACAGGCGCGCGTCCGTGCTTCACCACCTGGTTGAGACTCTCTACGCGGAGTGGATCGAAGCCCGCTGCCTGGATGACCACGATGCGGAGCGGCTCTGGTCTTCAACTGCCCAGCTCAGGCAGCTCTATGAGGAACACATCCAGATGGAAGAGAAGCAGGTGTTTCCCCGCGCTAGAGCTCTGCTGAGCGGCGTTGCCATCGCATCTATCGGACGAGAGTTTCAGGCTCGGCGGAATTGAATTCGCATCATGCCGAAATGGCTTGCCTTGAATCGAAACCGAGGGCTTAAGCAGCTCAAGAGGCGTGACCGGCGACATCACGCGCGATCCTGCCTCTTGAGACCCTGGCAAGAGACGAAAAGCTAATCGTCTTTCACGAGCTTCAAATTGCAAAACTGCAGGTTTGAGGGGCCCAAGAGAAAACTAATCGGCCCCAGAATTGTCCCGCCTCTCCTCCTGATGGGAGATCGCAACCGGGCTTACATCTTTCAGCCACGGAGACTGCTCGAGCCGCGTGATCTTTTCCGCGACGGCTAGGCTGATGAACTGGTTCAGGGACAGACCTTCCCGCTGCGCCATGTCTGTTGCTCGATACCGCATGGAAACGGGTAGGCGTAGGGGGAAGCTTCCGGGTCGCTTTTTTTCTCTGTCGCTCGTGGACTTCTAATCCTCGCAGGTCAATCCTCGTCTGCGTTCTGTGAGGAAGCGTTATGGTTTATGATCTGTTTTCGCGAGCGCACCGTAGCCGCGAGCTGATTATCCTTGCGGCCTGTTTGGGAGCGTCGAACCGAGACAACAACTCTTTCGAGTGCGCAGGAGGCGCCGAGCATTTCGCCTTGGCGTCAATGTCCGGATGGGGAAAAGGAGCACAGCATCACTAACATAGCATTGATCCATAGGAAATAAAAACATGTATGTGTTAACCACTGTGGCGCGGGGGACCGGTACCTTCTTCGCCACCGGTCTCGGCATTCTTTCCACCTTGCCTGACAAGTTGGTCCGCCTTCAGGGACAAAGGAAAGGCGACGAAACCGGATCTTGCCCTGGAAATTGAGGCTTGCAGCAGACTCCGCCTGTGTGCCTGGCCTATGAGGTTCGACCTGGGGTAATTCGAGCCGGAGTGCGCGAATGTTCAAATCTCTTGG
>DATLKS010000700.1:0-3819 GCA_035538255.1 Terriglobales bacterium | reverse complement strand
ATCGCTGGTGCCAGATCGGTATCCGGGCCCAGATCGAATTCCGAGTGCTCGCTCTCGTAGAGCCGGCTAATGTGCCGGGCGTAGGTGCTTTCGTTGAACGATCGCCCGGGGAAGCTAATGGAGAAAGTCCTTAGGCGTGTGGGATATGTGTGAGTGGCGTAGTGCAGAATCGTCGAGGAATCGAGGCCGCCGCTAAGCCAGATCCCCACTGGTACGTCTGAGGCAAGTCGCTCGCCAACCGACTGGATAAGCAGCCGGTCGAGTTCCTCGCAAGCCTCATCGAGGGAAGATGGAGGCGCCGGGCAATCGGCCAAAGTGCCGGGGCGAATGGTGGACAGTCCGTTGTGCCAGTCGAGTACATAGCCCGGCATTAATTTCGCAATACCTTCCACCAGAGTGTACGGGCCGGGTATGTAGTTCAGGCTGAGATAGCAATTGAGGCTCGGGAGGCAGATCTTTCGAGGAACCGCGGGATGGGCGAGGATGCATTTCAGTTCGGAGCCAAAAAAGATTTCGCCATCGTGCAAGCAGTAATACAGGGGTTTGATTCCCATGCGGTCCCTAGCGAGGATTAGGCGCTGCTCAGATTGCACCCACACTGCGATTGCAAACATTCCGCGGAAGCGTGAAAAACACACGCTACCCCAGTGCTGGAAGGCGCGGAGGACCACCTCGGTGTCGCACTGTGTCCGGAAACGAAACCCTTCGGCTTCCAGAGTCGCACGAATCTCCTGGTGATTGAAAATCTCGCCGTTAAAAACGACAACGACATCCTTGTCAGGGCTGGTTAGGGGTTGGTCTCCACCTTTAAGATCGAGGATCCGCAGGCGAGTTGCGCCCAAGGAAATCTGACTAGAGACAAAGCGCCCCTGATGGTCCGGTCCGCGATGGACAAGGGAATTCAGGCCCAATGTCAACACTTCGGACGGCAGCAGTTTCGAGATGTGGGAGTACCCGAGAATCCCACACATGATGGTTGTTAATCCCGCGGGAAAGGGACTCGTCCGTCCGAATCCATCCGCCCCAATGTCGTGGACTCACGGTCCAACCCCGCTCCTTATCCTTATCCTTATCCTTATGCGTACTGATTGCAAGTATAAGGCCAGGAGTCAAGAGTCGGTGGCTAAGATGTCACCTCCACAGAATTGGAGGGATGCGATTGAACAGCATGGGGTGCACCCCTGGACTGAGACACTGCTTTAAGGGAGTTGTTACCATTCGCTGAAAATTCATTGTCGGATAACCTGCGCCAAGCTCATGCTCGGCTCGTGCTCGACTGCGAGTTTCTCATCAAGCAAGCCATCCGTCGCCAACTGGCGGCAATGCCGAATGAGTCCTATCTCATCCGCCTGATCCATTCCGTCAGACGTAGACCAGCTCCGGGACAACGTCTGTGGACCGCGCAGGAGTTGGCGGGCGACCAGGTGGTGTGTTTTCTGCGCGCACACAACCGCCTCGGCTTCAACGTCTACCTCTGGCCCTACGCCGAACGCCGCAATGCGGGCTACATCTTCCTTGACTTGGATCACGCCCCCACGTACGTACTCGAGGACATGCGCATCCACGGGCATGAGCCCTGTGTCGTGCTCGAGACCAGTCCCGGCCACCTCCAGGCTTGGGTCCACGTCAGCACTACGCCACTGGAGCCGGTATTGGCCACGACTCTGGGCCGAATCTTGGCCGAGCGCTATGGCGGCGACCGGGCCAGCACCGATTGGCGCCACTTGGGCCGTTTGGCCGGCTTCAGCAATCTCAAGCCAGCGATAGGCGCGCTCACGGGTGTCGCGCCTACGGTCCAGATCGTCCATGCTGAGCCCGTCCTGGCCTCGGCCGCACAGCTGTCGCTCGATGCCGCTCAGGAGTGGCTCGAGCAGTTCGGTTCCCAAGCACCGGCGATCATGCCGCCAGTTGCGGCCACTGGGGCGTCGTCGCCACAAACGCCAGAACAGCGGAGCGCGGGTGTACCACGCACCCCGATCACGCGCCAAGGCGCGGTTGCTGTGTACCAACGTTGGGTCCAGCGTTGGCGCATTCGCGAGCGCTTTCCCCGTCCTGATTGGAGCGTGGTCGATCTCTGGCTGGCCAGCAAACTGCTCGCCCAACACACACCCCCGGCTCAGGTCATGGAAATCCTGCGCCTCGGCAGCCCGGATTTTCCCCGCGACCATGGCGATCCCGAAGACTATCTGCGCCGCACCTTGGCTCGGGCTCGTGCGGCAGTTCCGCCCTCTTCCCCCCGCCCTGTGTCTTTGGCTCATACCGCCACTGCCGCTGCTGCGCGCTTGCCGCGCGTAGAAATTATTAGCGACTGCTCGAATGCCCGCGGTGAGCGATAGCCTAATGCAGAATGCAATCGCTTCTTGTTGTAGACCTTCTCCAGGAACTCCTTGATCGATGCTGCGGCTTCCTGCAGATTCCGATACTCCGTGCGATAGACTTCCTCGTACTTCAAGGTCTTGATGAAAGCCTCCGCCTTGGCATTGTCGTACACATTTCCCCGCCGGCTCATGCTGATCTGCATGCCATGGCGCTCCAGTTCGCGGGTGTAATCGCTCGAAGCATATTGCACGCCCCGGTCTGAGTGGTGCACCAAACCCGGCCGCGGACGGCGTTGTTTCACCGCCCTACGCAACGCTTCCAGCGCCAGCGTGGCATCCAAACTGCGTTGTAAAGACCAGCCCACACAGCGGCGGGAGAAAGCATCCAACACAACCGCCAGATAGACGAACTCGGTTTCCAGGCGGATGTAGGTGATATCGGCCACCCACAACTGGTCGATGTCGGTTAACACCATCTCCCTCGCCAAATTGGGATAGATGGGTAGTTGGTGATTGGAGTCCGTCGTCAGAATGAACTTGCGCCGACGCAAACATAGCAAGTTATCGGCGCGCATCAGCCGTAGAACCCGTTTGTGGTTGACCCGCCAGCCCTGTTCTCGCAGTTCCGCGTGTATCCGACGATAGCCGTATGCCGGCCACTCCAGCGCGATGGTTTGAATCGCGCTGCGCAACTCCATGTCCGACTCCTGCGCTTCTCCTCGCACCAGGAAACGGTAGTAGCCGGCGCGGCTGACGCCGGCCACCTCGCACAGCCGGTTCACTGCGACCTCCGCTTGGGCTGCGTCGACCGCTTCGCGGATTTGCTCGTAGAGCCGGTAGCTCCATTGACGACAACGGGCGGGACTTGCTCCCTGAAACGCCGCAAGGCTTTTTTAAAAAAATCGATCTCCATCGCCTGCTGTCCGATCTTGCGCTCCAGCTCAGGAATGCGCTCGGCATCTAGCTTCACTTCCAGACGAGCGGCGTGGCCGGGAAACGCCATCTCGCCTTTGGCTCGCCATTCCCCTCGCCAGGCCATCAGTCGATAGGGACTCACCTGATACATGCGCGCCACCTCCGCCATGCTCTTCCCAGCGTCCAGTTCGCGCATAGTGGCAATCTTCATTTCACGAGGATACTGTTGTCGGGGCACAAGCATTGTTCTCCTCCATTCAATGTAATTGGCCCCTTAATCTCGTGTCTCACTTTTGGGGTGCAGTCCAGTTTCGACGCCCGTTGCCATTGCGCTATTCTTCATCTCATATCCTCCAAATTCATCGATTGCTAAACGTAAAAGCCGTTCTTGTTTTGAAGCGTTTGATATATCGCGTCACCACTTCCGCAACGTTCAGTTCGTGAACACATTGCCGAACATCGGGAGGCCGCTCTTTGATTGTTCGCGGGACGCTTCATCCTGGATCACATCCCAGTGCTCGATGAGAATGCTGTCCTTGATGCGGAGAATGTCCGCTGCAATCCAGTTCACGGGCAGGCCGAAATC
>DATLKS010000699.1:0-1701 GCA_035538255.1 Terriglobales bacterium | reverse complement strand
GGATTGGTAAAGGCCCAAAGATTGCCGTATTGAGTCGCTCTCTCGGTTTTCTCCTGCAACTGTAAAAGGCGCTGAGGCTCGGCGTAAGGCAGCGGCTTCAGCAGCACGCCATTGACCAGCGAGAACATCAGGGTCGTGGCGCCGGTGCCCAGCGCAAGTGTGAGAAGCATGACCGCGGCGTAACCGGGTTTCTTGCGCATTGTGCGCAGTGCGTAGCGCAGGTCATGGAGAAAATCTGTAAGCCAGCCCGTGCCCCGAGCATCGCGACATTTTTCTTTGGACGATTCCATTCCGCCGAAGTCGACTAGCGCCTGGCGGCGCGCAGCCCCAGGCGACGCGCCGTGCTCGACGAGCTCGGCTGTGCGCAGGTCGATGTGAAAGCGCAACTCTTTATCGAGCTGGTGGTCCATTTCGTCGCGCCGCATCAAACGCTGAAACCAGTTCATTTGGCGCCTTCCTCGCTGAGCCTGAGCACGAGCGCTACCGCCTCGGCCAGCCGTTCCCAGCTCGCAGTTTCCGATTGAAGCTGCGCGCGACCTTTGCGCGTGAGGCGATAAAACTTCGCCTCCCGACCGGTTTCGGTGTCTCTCCACTCGGCCGCGAGGAATCCGCGGTTCTCCAAACGATGTAGTGCCGGGTAAAGCGAGCCCTGCTGCACCTGAACAACCTCACGCGAAACCTGCTGCAGGCGCTGTGTAATGGCATAGCCATGGAGAGGACCGAGGGTGACAACCTTGAGGATGAGCAGATCAAGAGTGCCCTGCGGCAGATCGGATTTTGGACTCGCCGGCATACCTATATCTTCTACATGTCGAAGTGATAGGTACGCAAGTCGCGTGCCAGTCGGCGCCGTGGCAAGTGACTGACGACATTGCAAATAGCGGTTGCGAAATGCAGTGCAAGAGTTCACAGATGGCTCATCGGCGTTCGCTTACGAACACGTTCCCATGGCTGCGCTAACCTCAAAGCGCCTTGCGCACGAAATGGACGTCCAGCTGGCACTCGGGGGCGCAACGAGAACACGTCCTGCATCTGATGTTGCTCGATGTCTCGCTCCCGCGTTTGGCGGCCAACCCCAGGTCCGGGCTTACGTTCGCATCTGGTCGGCCAAAACATTTCCGATCAAATCTAGCGGTTAAGCAGAAGTTAGCGTCGAGCAGTGGTACCAAGGAGTTTTATGCCTTCGGCTGAATCGTTGAACCTTCATCCTCTTTATAAGGATCAGAACGCGACACGCTTCTTTGTCATTGATTTCAAAGAAACTAGGGAACAAGTGCTTGAACACGAAAACGGCATTCGCGATCAATGGCCACTGAAAATAAATGAGTTGGTGAGCGCGGAAGGAATCGAATCCACAACAAAACGTACTTTCAAGAACATGCAGAGCGACGTCCATGATAGGTAACTGTCAAGGGAAAACGGAGATTTCCCTGCACTCGACGGAAGTGAAGTCCCTAAGCCGCGCGAGACTAAGATTGGTTGAGTTTTCGAAGTGCCCTCGAGATTTTTGGCCGCGACCAACGCATAAGCAGCGTGGCCAGACATCCATTTGCGGGAACGGCATGGGAGAGCCGTCCACGAAGATTGAGTTAGGGTAAACCGGCCGACCTCGAAACAGATGAGTGGTGGATCAGGAACGAGAGCTCCTGTCGCACAGTCGCTCTGGCGTGAGGACCGGCCGGTAACTCGCTGACAATTCGT
>DATLKS010000698.1:0-1554 GCA_035538255.1 Terriglobales bacterium | reverse complement strand
CACGGTCTGTTTCGTGACCGGCAGCGGGGAACACCAGATCGACGATAGCGACCGCGAGGGCCTCTCGCACTTCAAGGACCTGCTCGCGAAAGACGAGTACGAGACCAAATCGATCGACCTGGTGCAGAAAGCCGAAGTCCTGGAGGATTGCACAGCCCTTGTGGTCGCCGGCCCGACACACAATTACGAACAGCCGGAAGTGGACGCGATCAAGAAATACGTCGAAGATGGCGGGCGCGCGTTTTTCATGCTCGACCCTCCATTACAGATGGGAGACGAGACGATCGCTGCCAATGATGCGCTTGTCAATCTGCTGGAAGGCTGGGGAGTGACGCTGGACAAGGACCTCGTGCTTGACCTGAACCCGATCGGCCAATTGGCGGGGCTCGGTCCGCAGGTAGCGCTGGTCACGACATATGATTCACAGCCGATCGTGAGCCAGATGAGGGGAACCGCGGTTGGCATTCCGGTGGCGAGGTCGCTCGAAGTGAAAGACACCGGAAAGGCAAATATCGAGAAGATGTTTGAATCTTCCGAAGGCAGTCTTGCGACCAGCAATTTGAGTTCAGCTTCCGTGAGTCTGCGCGATCCCAAGAACAAGAGGGGACCTTTGACGCTGGCTGTGGCCGGCACTTACAGGACAGACAAACCGAATTCGCAAGGGCGATTCGTAGTCGTGGGCAGTTCGACATGGGCGGCCAACCGGTTTATCGGCTTCAATGGCAACGGCGATCTGGCATTGAATGCAGTGAATTGGCTCTCGTCTGACGAAGACCTCATCTCGATTCGCCCCAAGCCTGAAGACGATCGCCGAATTACGATGACGCGCGCACAGTTGAACCAGGTACGGCTCACCAGCCAATTCGGGGTGCCGCTGGTGGTCATGATTGCAGGCATCGCAGTGTGGTGGAAACGCAGGTAAAAATGTTGGCTCACTCGAGCCGAATCTTCAAATTGCTATGAAGTTTCGCGGTCTGATCATTGCAGTTGTGGTTCTCCTCGCCCTTAGCGGATTGCTTTACTGGTCCAATCACCGCAAGCCAGCGGAGCAGAGCGCGGCCGTTCCAGCGAACAGCTCGCCTACGGTTCTCAAGATGGATCGGGTGGCGATCGCGCAAATTGAGCTGACGCGCAAGGGCGCGCGGCCAGTGACGCTTGATAAGGGCGCCGGAGATTCCTGGCGCATTACAGAACCAAAGCCGCTCGACGCCAATCAGGATGTGGTTTCGGAAATTCTCTCGACTGTGTCCAATCTGAATGCCGATCGGATTGTGGAAGACAAGGCGTCTGATCTGAAGCAATACGGTCTTGATCAGCCTACCGTGATGGCGGCGATTACCGACAAGAATCATGGGCAGCGAGAATTGCTTTTAGGCGACGACACGCCCGCAGGCGGAGATGCCTATGCCATGGTGCAGGGTGATCCCCGGGTATACACGATCTCGAGCTATCAGAAATCCAGCATCGATAAGGGACTTGACGATTTGCGCAACAAGAAGCTCTTCGACTTCGGGTTCCAGGAACCCAACAAGATTGAGCTGCGTGACGGCGCCA
>DATLKS010000697.1:0-2432 GCA_035538255.1 Terriglobales bacterium | reverse complement strand
GCGAAGAACAGATCGCGCTCGTTTGCCGCATAAATGTGCGCGACTCCCCATTGATCGCGAGCCACCTTCACCGGCTGCCTAAGGCTACTCAGAGCCACTTCACCGGCAATCGGTGAGACCGCCTTTTGTGCTTGTCTGACCAGTTCAAGGTCGCCCTCTTCGGTCCCCAGAGCGACAAAGATCGAGAATGCAAGCAACACGGCAACGCTTTTCATCGCGCGCACGATTATATGTTTCGGCGCGGCTGGATCGAATTTGCGCTGCGGAACCCGGCATTTAATGCATTCGTTTTGCGATCGCATCCAAATTAAGCACGGTCGCTCAGGTACCGGAGTAATCGACACTCGCATGCCGAAATCGCGATATTCTTCCGATATAGACACCCATCACGAAGACCAACATCTGCTCAAGGAAGAGCGCGCGCAGTTCCGTGCCGGCCTGCCGGAGAATCCGGCATCGCTCTGGAAGAATTTCACGGGACGGATCGCCGTAGTGTTGTCTGGCGGGGGAGCTCGCGGCGCCTACGAGGCCGGCGTCCTGCTCGCCTTCCAGGACGCGCAGATGCCGACTCATATCCTCACCTGCACTTCGATTGGCGCCATTAATGGAGCGTCATACGCTGGCCATGGCCACGGTTATATCGGGAATGCCGAGCCGCTAGTACAGGGCTGGCTTGACCTTACGCCAACGACCGTGGGCATCGACTGGTCGCGCTACATCGTGATTCTTGCAGGGTTGATCGCTGCAACGGCTGGATTCGGGAATGCCTTCGCCGATCTTCTGCATCGCCTGGGTATCTACTTCCATCAGGATAATCCTCTGCTCACCTGGCTGCTGCTCGGAGTGGCAGGTCTGACGGTGCTGTTCTCCTATACCGAATTCTCTTACTCGTATCACGTGTTGATCCACATACTTCGCCGCAGCCGCTGGATACCCGAAAGGAAGAAGCTGACTGCATCGCTTGCGGCAAATCTCGTGATCCTCGGATTCGTTTTTTGGCTGCTGATCTCGACGCATGTCCATTTCAAGGCTGCGCCGGTTTTCACCTTTACTCCTCGCGCCGATTTGTGGCTGGGCATCGCGCTGCTCGCGATTGCGCTGGCATGGCCGATTCTGCGCAATGCCGCCAGCCGCGCCAGCCAAAAGATCATCAAGTCGCCGCTCGATTCGGGACTCTTTCAAAACTACGAACGCACGCGCTTTCTTAAGAACCGGATTCATCAGCGGCGGCTGCGTCGCTCGGCAATGCGCGTAGTAATGACCGCAGCGGAACTCTATACCGGACGCGAGAAGTACTTCGTCAACAAGAGGATTGAGGAACTGGAAAAGGATCCCGGAGTTGACCCGAACTACATCCGCTCCCATTTCGAACATACGAACGATCTCATCAATGCCGTGATCGCCTCTTCGGCATTCCCGATTGCGTATGAGCCGGTAAAGATGCACGGCGGTTTGTGGTCAGACGGCGGACTCGTTGCCAAGCAGCCCATCACCCCGGCAATCCGGCTCGGTGCGGACGTTGTGTTTCTCATCACAGTCGATCCGGAAAAGGAAATCGTTCCCAAGATCAAAACATTTTTCGACGTGGGCATGCGCGCCTTCGACATCCTAATGTCGCGCAACGTGCTCGCCGAATTGCGCCTGCTGCAGAATGTAAACGAGATCTGCGAGAGTTATGCCCAGAAGAATGGAATGCGTCCGGAAAATCTGGTGCTGGAAATCGGCGCGCACACCTATCGCTATTTGAAGGCGTTTACGATTCGCCCGGCAACGCCGCTTGCGGCCACGTTGCTCGACTTCGACGGCAAAATTGTCCAGCCAGCGATCGAACAAGGATACAAAGACGGCGCCGCTGCGGTCAGAGCTTTCATCGAATACATCTCGGAAGCTCCACGCAAGCGCGCGAAACACGTTCTGCGCTTGGCTGCCGAGCACGAAAGCATGCTTACAAGCCACTAACTCACTCATGCGTGAAGCAAGGGCGCAACTTCAGTCGTGCCGTCTCGAAGTAGCAAGCAGCTTTGTTGCCACCGACGCGTACAGATCTACGGCTTCGGTTAGCTCTCGCTTCAAGATGAACTCTCCATCCGTGTGTGCAACGTGAATCGATCCCGGACCGAGCAGAACAGGTTCGCCCCACCGGCTGAGCGCTGGGATATCGGTAGTGAATGCCGCAATCATTTCGGGAATGCCCTCGACCGTTCGTAGCTTTACATAAGGAATTTCGAGGGCGAACTCTGCCGTGGCAAGCCCCGCTACTGCGGCCTGGATGTCTTTCCGCAGCCGCTCGGTGGAACCGACCAGCCGATACAGCAACTGCGCGCGAGCAAAATCGGGAATCACGTTGGGCGCACGTCCGCCTTCGATCAGGCCGATGTTGACGGTTGTAGGACCGATCTCCGGATTCTCAGGCAGGGGCATTTTCAGCAGAT
>DATLKS010000696.1:0-2821 GCA_035538255.1 Terriglobales bacterium | reverse complement strand
CTGTCTTGGCGGTCAGTGCCACCGCGTGGTGAAGTTGGTTTGCACCGATGCTCTTCCGAAAGCCGGAGAGTAGGTAGAAACGTCACCATTCGTGACCGGCCCGTCCAGCGGCTCCGCAGCAACCGTGTAGCGGTCTGGCGGAACTCCGTCGATGCGGTATGTTCCGTCCGGCATGGTCAGCGTA
Source organism: Terriglobales bacterium (assembly GCA_035538255.1). GTDB lineage: Bacteria > Acidobacteriota > Terriglobia > Terriglobales > Acidobacteriaceae > Gp1-AA112. Next base: position 2,637 of record DATLKS010000696.1, on the reverse strand, counting down.
CCGATGGGAGTTTTACGAATGCTGCTGGGATACGCGAGAGCAGGCGTGATTGAATCGGCGAAGACGTGCGCGCCGAAAACCGGCGAACCATCATTCATTGCAATTTTTCCGGAGATGCTGCCCACCGGTACGTCCAGAGAGCTCTTTGGATACAAGCTTGAGACCGCAGCAACGTCGTCATAGCTTAGCGTTCTCTCCAGGGGAGGAGCAAAAGGAAACATTATCGCCTTCACTACTGCAGAGTGATCCAGCCCTAGAAAATGACCGATCTCGTGAGTCACCACGGTCTGCAGATCGCTTCCACCACTACCATCGGTAGTGAACTTTACTGCCGGATTGAAGAGGATGTCCGCATCGAGGATCTGTGCGGCAAAGCGGGATGTGCCGCCGTGCTTATCGTCGGCGCCAGGACCGTTTGCTGTTGTTGTGAATGTCACTGCCAGAGTGCCGTCGGAGCTGAAGTCAGTTACGCAGGTAAAGCAGACCAGGTTCACACCGTCAAAGGCCGGGGCGGAAACCTGTGTATCTGGTCCGCGCGAGATGGGAATCGCCGCGTTCGGAGCTGAAGTCCAGGTTGCAAACGCAGCGGTGACAACCTGCTGCGGAGTTGTCGCTCCGGCGACATTAGAAGCCGCGGCAGGATTCATGCTCCACTGTACGGGAAAGTCAGAAAAATCCCAGCGCGCCCGGTTCATGTTGCCTGCGCTTCCCGCGTACTGCGACAGATAAGATTTCGCGGGACGTGGAAAGATGAGCAGCGCCGCAGTCACGAGCACGAGAATAAGAGGAAAAAAGCGGAAAGATTTCATTGGGCCCACGGTCACCTTGTTTGAATTCGGGTACGGACACGTGCTTGGAGTTCGTCGAGGCTCATGCGATTGCCTCTATAGGGAGCCAGCGATCTGTCGGAAGGGTTGAAGCTTTCGACTTCGCTGCCAACTTCTTTTGTTGACATATCGACTCCGTTGTCGGCGACGGCGCTTCCTGAAACGGAACGCCGCACGCGGAAGTCTCCCTGCATCAGGCCCGAGACCACGAGTGCGCCGTCGTTGCTCGGCGAGGGCCGCAGAAACAACACCGCACTCTCGCCCGCGCTCCAGGGACGCACTCCGGCTACGCGTTGCGTATAACCCTCTGCGCTGCCTCCCGGCTGTTTCACAGTGATTACCGCGCCAGATGATCCTTTCAGCCGGCTATCCACCGCGAATTCTGTGTAGGTCACGATCATCGTGTGCTGCGCATTCCACTGTGACCGGCTGCTAATGGCATGAGCAACCACCACATCGCTTGAAATGTCAGTCAGACGTTCGACCGACATCGGCTCGATTGTGGTCGCGCTCATCCCCGCGCTGATCGTCACCACCGCCGAAACAAATGCCAAAAACTTCTTCACGGCTGCACCTCGAGTCCGCCGGAGAAGGCGGTGATGTCATTGTTGCTCGCTTTCAAGTAAACCGTGCGTGCGCCAATGGCGGTGTTGCTGCCAATCACGGCATCGAATGCAACGCCAGGAGTACCATCTTTGGCCTGCACGCTGCGAATATTACTTACGCCGATATCTTGCGGTCCAGAGAACATGACCGACATGGCTCCTGATAATCCCGGACCAAAGAGCACGATCGTGCTGGTGGTCGCTTGATGCACGATCGCACCCGTGTTCGCGGCAAAGCCCGCAGCGAGTGTGCCCAGAGAGACGGCATTCTCCGTTCCTGCGGCAGGCGTGACGGTAATATTCACGCCTGACAGATTCGAGCCGCCACCCACAGTTACCACATTGCTACTACTGAGATCTCCGGCCGATACGGTCGGCTGAGCCGAAGACGTAGACGGAGCAGGAGCAACAGAACTATTAGAAGTTGCAGGAGTATTAACGAGACCTCGCGTTCCGCAGCCAGCCAGAACGCCGAAACCAAGAAGGAGAAACGAGCCCCACAGCAGCCGCACCAAATGACCTCCGACATTGGAAGATGCTGCTGGTCAGCTACTCCGTTGCACAGAAAGTAACCCTAGAGCCGCCAAACCTGTGGAGAAAAACGGCAATGCCGGGCTTTCCCTCATGCCATACAATCAGAATTCAATTCCAGTGTCGGATCCAGACATCCTCAACAGTCCTGTCTCACTGCAGCGTTTTCGTCGCCATCTTCTGGACTGGTACCGCAGCAATCGGCGCGCATTGCCTTGGCGCAAGACTCGTGATCCTTATCGCATTTGGATTTCCGAGATCATGCTGCAGCAGACGCGTGTCGCTGCTGTGCTTGAGCACTACAAGCTCTTCCTGAAACGTTTTCCCACCGTGCGGCATCTTGCCGCCGCAAGCGAAGCCGACGTGCTCACTGCCTGGAGCGGACTTGGATATTACCGGCGCGCACGAATGCTTCACCGAGCGGCCAAGCTGGTTGCGAGCACTCGCGCTGCGCGCCTGCCCAGGTCATCAGCGGAGCTGCGAGAGCTTCCCGGAATCGGACGCTATACGGCAAACGCTGTGGCGAGCATTGCCTTTAACAAACCTGTAGCCGTCGTCGATGGCAATGTGGAGCGCGTGTTATCACGCATACTGCGGAAAACGCTGACCGACGACGAATTCTGGAGCACAGCTCAAAGTCTCCTGGATTCGAAGTACCCAGGCGACTTTAATCA